>JAIOII010001118.1 GCA_019912685.1 Kofleriaceae bacterium | reverse complement strand
GGTGCCGTCGGCGACGCGCCGCGCCTCCGCCGCCGACGGCACCGGCCCGTCGCTGCCGGGGATGACGTCGAGCCCGGCGTCGCGCATCGCGCGCTTCGCCGGCGACTTCGTCCCCATGAGCGCCATCACGTGCGGCGGCGGCCCGATGAACGTGACGCCGTGCTGCGCGCACAAGGACGCGAGGAGCGCGTTCTCCGACAGGAAGCCCCAGCCGGGATGGAGCGCCGAGCAGCGCGCCTGCACCGCCGCCTGCACCACCCGCACCGGATCGAGGTAGCTCTGCGTGCTGCGCGCCGGTCCCAGCACGACGACCTCGCGCCCGCGCGTGTACGGCGCGGCGCGATCGGCTTCGGACACGGCGAAGACCGGCGTGATGCCGAGCTGGTCGCACGTGCGCGCGACCCGCACCGCGACCTCGCCACGGTTGGCGATGAGGATGCGATGGAACGTCGGCGGGGGCATTGCTACGGCAGGGGCTCGGTCGGCGGCGGCGCTTCGGCGGGGACGCTACCACAGCCGTGCTCGACCAAGAGTGTACACAGCCGCCGGCGTGCGACCTGATCCTCGGCGAGCACGGCCGCGGCGAGCGCGCCGGTGAAGTCGAGACAGCGGCCGTGCGTGCTGGCGAGGTAGGCGGTGCGGCATGCGCCCTGGAGGTCCGACGCGATCCGATGGTCGATCCCGAGCAGGCAGTACCAGCGCCCCTGGAAGATCCACACGGCCGGCAACCACTCGCCGTTGATCGTCGCGACCATCGGCTGCGAGCCGACCGGAAACGCCGGCCGGCTGCGGCGCAGGTACACCGGCACGTCGACATCGTCGGCGTACAGGACGCGCGCCGTGACCTCGCGCCGCGCGCCGGTCGTCGTCGGGTCCCACACCCTGCGCAGCCACTCGAGCTGGAAGCGCAGCGCGCCGATCTCGCGATAGCCGGGTGTCATGATCCGCGCACGTTCGTCGCGCGTCGGCACGCAGCCGCCGGTCGAGCTCTCGTACACGCCATCGGGCGTGAGGAACGCGACCAGGCCCTCGACGCCGGGTCGCTGCACGGGTACGACCGTCCGGGGCGCGTCCTTGCATGCGCCCGTCGCGATCGCCGCGGCGGCGATCAGCCGAGCGAGACCATGCACGCTTCGGCGCCCGAGACCTCGAACTTGCCCGGGGCCTCCATGGCGATGGTCTTGATCACGCCGTCCTCGATCGTGATGAGGCCGCGGCGACAGCGCATGCCCATGCACGGGCCGGAGAGATCGAGCTCGATCCCGAGCGCCTTGGAGAAGTCGGCGTTGCCGTCGGCGAGCATGACGATCTTGCCGAGGGCGCCGTGCTGCTCGGCCCACGCCTTCATCACCCACCCGTCGTTGACCGACAGGCAGGCCACCAGGTCGACGCCGCGCGCCTTGATCTCGTCCAGCTTGGCGACGTAGCCGGGCAGGTGCTGGTTGGAGCAGGTCGGCGTGTACGCGCCGGGGAGCGTGAACATGACGACCTTCTTGCCGGCGAACAGCGCGGCGGGGTCGACGTCCTTCGGGCCCTCGGCGGTGGCCTGCTTGATGGTGACGGAAGGGACCTTGTCTCCAGCGTTCGGCATGGCCGGGTTCTACCCCGGAACCGACGCCGTTAGAAAGAGCAGGTCGGGTACTGCTGGCAGGTCTGGGGCGTGTTCGGTGAACAGAACCGGCTCTCGCAGTTGCTGTCGCGCGAGCACGTCGCGCCGTTCGCCTGCGGCTCGCGGCAGGTCCCCGAGGACCCGCCGGTGATGTCGATGTCGCAGAAGAGGCCGAGGTTGCAGCCGTTCACGTTGGTGAAGCCGCCGAAGAGGTTCGACTGCGTGCAGGTCTCGCCCACCGCGCCCGGCTCGCGACAGAGGCTGTTCTCGCAGGCCAGGAAGAAGCCGCAGAAGTCGGCGGAGCCGGAGACCACGCCGCACGGCTCGCCGAGCTGCGGGGCGGCCTTGCACGTGCCCGTCATGTTGGCGGCCTGCGTCTCGCACGCCTGGTTGCCGTAGCACATCGCCGTGAAGTTGTTGGTGTCACACACGGCGTCGGGCTGGCGCACGTCGCGGCAGATGCCGTTGACCGCGCCGAAGTTGCCGACGCATGCGAGCTCGCCCATGCACTCCTCGTCGGTCTTGCACGTCGCGCCGGCCTGCTTGGACGCGGTGCAGAGGCCCGCCGCCGTCCGATCGTTCAGGCCACCGTTGCAGTAGAGCCCGAGGTCGCAGTCGCCGTCGCTGTCGCACTGCGCGCCGGCCGCGCCGGTGGCGCAGAACGAGATGTCGGCGCCCTGGAAGCGTGCCACGCAGTGATCCCCGACGCCGCAGAAGTTCCCGCCGGTGCACATCGTGCCGGCGGACACCGGCGGCTGGCACATGTAGTCGGTGCACTGGCTGCCGGGCGTTCCCGTTCGCTGGACGCACTGCGCACCGGCGGTCGAGCACTCGAGATCGTGCTGGCAGAGCGCGCCGTCGGCGACCATGCCGGTGACCGTGTCGCAGGCGGCGAACACGTCCGAGTCGTTCTTGAACACCGCGCACTGGCGGCTCTGCAGCATGTCGATGCACTGCTTGGCGCCGGTCGGGTTCCACTGCAGGCGGTTGGCGGCCGTCGCGCTGGCGATGAGGACGTTGGCCTCGGGCGGCGTCAGGCTGTCGAAGATGCTGATCGGCAGGTTGTCGCAGTCGAGGTAGCTCGTGGTGCTGCCGACGCAGTCGCTGTAGAAGTTGCAGATCGTGCGCGAGACGCAGGTGAAGAACTCGTCGACCGAGAGCTCGCTCTTGGCGCAGATGTCCTCGACCGCGTCGGTCTCCTGGGCGTCGGTCGCGGCGTCCGACGAGGCCGGGACGATGTCGCCGCACGCGGCCAGCGAAAGACAGACGGATAGGACTGCGACCCCGAGGACAAGCTTGCGCATATGCCCGATTCTCACCGAGGTGCGCCGCTGGCTCAAGCGAGGAGCAGCCGAACCGCGGCCGCGGCGGCGGTCATGCCGAACACCGACGGGACGAAGGCGACCGATCCCTCGATCCGGTTCTTCTGGTCGCAGTCGTTGAGGCCATTGCTGCCACCTGGACACACACACTGGAACCCGCCGTCGTCGTACGCGAGCGCGTGCGGCGCGACGGGCGGCTCCTCGGAGTAGACGGCGATCACCCCCGTCCGCTGCGTGCAGTCGAGGCCGTGCTTCTTGCGCAGCGACTTGCGCAGGTCGCGCGCGAACGGGCAGATCTTCGTCTCCGCGAGATCCGCGGTGCGGACCATCGTCGGATCGAGGCGCGCGGCGGCGCCCATCGTCGAGACGAGGCGCAGGCGCTCGCGCACGCACGTCGCGATGAGGTGCATCTTCGCCGTCACGTTGTCGATCGCGTCGACGACGACGTCGGGCTCGGGGGCGAGGAGGCGGGCCGAGGTCTCCGCGTTGTAGAACTCGGCGCGCGCCTCGATCACCGCGTCGGGGTTGATCGCGCGGAGGCGCTCGGCCATGACGGCGACCTTGGGCTTGCCGAGCGTGCCCTTCATCGCGTGGACCTGGCGGTTGACGTTGGTCACGCAGATGCGGTCGTAGTCGACGAGGATCACGCGGCCGACGCCGGAGCGCACCAGGCCCTCGGCGGCGAACGAGCCGACGCCGCCGACGCCGAACACGGTCACCGTCGACGCCGCCAGGCGGGCGATGCCGGGCTCGCCGAGGAGGCGCGCGGCGCGGTCGAAGCGGCGGTGGACGGTCACGGCGGTGGAGGGGTAGCACGCCACGCGCGGAAGAGGCGCTGGGCGTTCGCGGTGGTGAGGGCGGCGACGTCGGCGACGGGCTGGTCGCGGACGCGGGCGAGGGCGGCGACGACCTCGGCGACCATCGCCGGCTCGTTGCGGCCGCTCGCGCCGCGCGGGCCGGGCGCCTGGTCCGGGGCGTCGGTCTCGGCGAGCAGGAGCTCGTCGGGGATGGCCCGCGCCGCGGCGATCGGGCGGCGCGCGTTGGCGCGCGTGACCGCCCCGGCGAACGAGAAGGCGAAGCCGAGATCGCGGTAGATCGGCACCAGCTCGGCGGGCCCCGAGTAGCTGTGCATCACGCCGCCGACGTCGGCGGCGCGCTCCTCGC
>JAIOII010001117.1 GCA_019912685.1 Kofleriaceae bacterium | reverse complement strand
CCTCCTGGTGGTCGCGGCGGCGGCCGCGGCCACCAGGAGGAGGCCGCGGCGAAACGTCAGCGCGGCCGCCATCCCAGCATCTCCCGGGCGGCGGGCGACATGCGCTCGGGCGTCCACGGCGGATCCCACACCAGGTCGACGGCGACGTCGTCGACGCCGTCCACGGCGCGCAGCTGCAGGTCGGCGTCGGCGACGATGCTCTCGCCCATCGGGCACGCCGGCGTCGTCATCGTCATGCGCACGAAGACGTTCGCGCCGCGAACCTCGACGTCGTACACGAGGCCGAGCTCCACCACGTCGAGCCCGATCTCCGGATCGATCACGCCGCGCAGCGCGTCGAGCGCTCGGGCCCGGAGATCGTCCGCCGGCTCGACCATGGTCAGAACGCCTGCATGCGCTTCACCAGCTCGTCACGATCGCGATCTTCTCCGATCGCGCGATCGGTCATGGGGTAGAGCATACGCTCTTCCTTGACGTTGTGCGTGGAGAGGACGTCGGTGAGCGTGTCCAGCGATTCGATGGCGAGGTCGGCGTGGCGCGCGGCGAGCGCGGCGGTGACCGCGGCCATCGCGCTGCGGATCTCCACGTGCTCCTCGCGCATGACGAAGGTCGGGCCGCCGTCCGACATCCCGGTCGTCCGCTCGAACACCGGGAACAAGAGGCGCTCCTCGATCTCGATGTGACGATCGAGCCCGCAGGCGAACTCGGCGAAGCGCGCGCGCGCCGCGTCGAAGTCGCCGGCGCCGATCGCCGCGACGACGTGCGGCATCATGGCGTCGAGCCGGCGGTGATCACCCTCGAGGTGCTCCGTGACCGATCGCGGGGTCTCGGCCGTGCGCCGGCGGATCTCGACGCGGAACCGCTGCGGGCCGGCCTCGAGCACGCTCCAGTCGAAGCGGCCGGGGCGCTCGGCCTGGAACTGATAGAGGAGCGGCTTGGGGTAGTGATCGTTCACCAGCACGAACGCGTCGCCGGGCGCCAGCGCGTCGAAGGTCTCGAAGATCTGGGGATGACGGCGGGGAGGCGGGATCGTGCGGACATCGAGCTCGCGAGTCATGTGCATCCTCCCGGCTCCAGCACGGACCGGGCCAGCGCAACTGCGCGAACGTGCGTCCCCGGCGTTCCAGGTGTGTTCCAACCTGGAACGGGGTCGTCAGCGGTACGTCCGCAGCTTGCGCCAGAGGGTGTTGCGCCCGATGCCGAGCACGCGCGCGGCGTCGCCCGGCGAGCCCCCGCAGGCGTCGAGCACCCCGAGGACGTGCTCGCGCTCGACGTCGGCGAGCGACCGCAAGGCGCCGCCGGGACGCGGCGCGACCTGAGGCGCGACCCGAGGCGTCGACGACGAACCCACGTGCTCGGGCAAGTCGCGCGCGTCGATGCGCGCGCCGTCCGCCAGCGCGGCGCCGTGACGGACCGCGTTCTCGAGCTCGCGGACGTTGCCGGGCCAGCGATAGGCGAGGAGCGCGTGCTCGGCCGCGGCGGTGAACGCCTTCGCGCCGGCGCGCGACTCGACGAGGAGCTGGTGGGCGAGCGGCAGGATGTCCTCGCGGCGCTCGCGAAGCGGCGGCACGTGGAGGCCGAGGACGGCGAGCCGGTAGAAGAGATCCTCGCGGAACTGACCGGTCGCGACGCGCTGCTGGAGATCGCGATGCGTCGCGCAAAGAATGCGCACGTCGACCGCCGACGCGAAGTTTTCGCCGACGCGCCGCACCTCGCCGTCCTGGACCGCGCGCAAGAGCTTCGCCTGGAGCTCGGCGGGCATCTCGCCGATCTCGTCGAGGAACAGGGTGCCGCCCGCCGCGGCCTGGAAGAGCCCCTCGCGTGCGCTGGCGGCGCCGGTGAACGCGCCCTTGCCGTGTCCGAACAGCTCTGACTCGAGCAGGTCCGCCGGGATCGCCGCGACGTTGACGGCGATGAAGGGTCCGGCCGCGCGCGCGCTGTTCGCGTGGAGCGCCCGCGCGACGATCTCCTTTCCACTGCCGGTCTCGCCGGTGATCACGACCGCGGCGTCACTCGCGGCGAAGCGCGCGACCCGCCGCATGAGCTCGCGCATCGGCGCGCTGCGGGCGACGATCCGGGTCGCGTGGCGCAGGCGCGGCGCGAGCGGGACGAGCCCGCAGACGTCGCAGGTGCCGTCGACGTGATGTTCCACCTGTCCCAGAATGGAACAGTCGCGACTCCATGCAACGTGGCGGATCGTCGCTGTGGCGGCGCGGCACGGCAGTTGCTCCCTCGGCCCTCATGCTCGATCCCCAGATGACGCTCTCCCAGGCCGTGCTCGAACACCCCGCGACCGCCGAGGTGCTCCAGCGCCATCGCCTCGACTTCTGCTGCAAGGGCAGCCGCACGATCGACGAGGCGTGCCGCGAGCGCCGCCTCGACACGACCGCGGTCGTCGCGGAGCTCGAGCAGGCGATCGAGCAGCGCCGTCCCGCGAGCACGCCCGATCCGGCGTCCATGCCCACGCCCGAGCTCATCGGCCACATCATCTCCCGGCACCACGCGCACCTGCGAACGACGCTCCCGTTCGTGACGACGCTCGCCAAGAAGGTCGGGCGCGTGCACGGCGACCGCGACCTGCGTCTCCTGCAGCTCGCCGGCGCCGTCGAGGAGCTCCGGGGCGCGCTCGATCCGCACCTCGACTTCGAGGAGCAGGTCCTCTTCCCGGCGATGATGCAGGGGCGCGCCGAGGCGAGCGCCATCGGGCGCGACCTCGGGATCATGAAGGACGAGCACCTCGAGGTCGGCCAGCTGCTCGAGCTCATGGCCGAGCTGACCGACGACTTCCAGGCGCCGGAGTGGGCGTGCGGGAGCTACCGGACGCTCTTCGCGGAGCTCCGCCATCTCCACGGCGACATCCTCCGCCACGTGCACCTCGAGAACCACGTCCTCGCGCCGCGGTTCGCGTGATGCCGCGCATCACCGAGCTGCTCGTCGCGGATCACGCGCGCCTGGGCGAGCTGCTCGCCGGCGCCGTCGACGAGCACGGCGCGATCGACGAGGCGCGCTACGCGACGTTTCGCGCCGGACTCCTCCGCCACATCGCGATCGAGGAGAAGCTCCTGTTCCCCGTGCTGCCGCGACCGCGCACCGCCCGCCTGCGCGAGGACCACGCGCGCATCGGCGTCTTGCTCTCGGTCTCGCCGACCGCGGCGCGCTGCGCCGAGCTCACCGCGATCCTGGAGACGCACGACGCGCTCGAGGAGGGCGAGGGCGGGATCTATGCCGCGTGCGAGGAGGTGCTCGGGGCGCTGCCGTCGTGCGCGCTGACCGAGCGGGCGCTGGCGCTGCCGGCGGTGCGCGTCGCCGCGTATCGCGACCGCGATCCGCGATGGGCGAGATAGCCGCCGCCTGCGGGTGCGCGGCCGGCGAGGTCACGCCGGTTGACAGGGGGGCGTTCCGGGCCCATGGTGTTCGGATGCCTCGCCGGCACGCCTCCATCGATCGCAGCGACGCGCGCATTCGCGCGCCGCGCGTCGACCGCGTTCCGGCCGACCGCTGCTGAGCGCCTCGCGCGCTCGGCAGCCTCAACGCTCGGCGGCCACGCCGCCGGCAGGAGCTCGTCATGCACCACGACATCCTCATCACCGACATCGATCGCGATCGCCTGCTGCCCGTGATCGACCAGCACGACACGGAGGCCGCCGAGTCGCTCGACGCCGAGCTGCGCCGTGCGGTGATCGTCGATCAGCGGGCCATCCCCGGCGACGTGGTCACGATGAACAGCGAGGTCGAGTACGAGGACGTCGGCAGCGGTACGCGACGCACGGTTCGCGTCGTGTTCCCGCGCGAGGCCGACGCGTCGGCGGGGCGCGTCTCCGTGCTCGCGCCGATCGGCACCGCGCTGCTCGGGCTGCGCACCGGCCAGACGATCGCGTGGCGCACGCCCGGCGGCGTGCGCGAGATCCGCGTGGTCGAGGTCCGCTACCAGCCGGAGGCGGCGGGGCGCTTCGGCCCCTGACGGCGCCGCGGGGGGCGCGAAAACGCTGGTACCGGCGCGCGCCCGGGCGTTACCCTCCGGGCATGTCGAGAGCATCGGCAGTCGCGGGGATGCTGGCCATCGTCGTCGGTGGCGTGATGTCGGGATGCTTCCTGGATCCGCGCGCGGGCTACCGGCCCGCGCGGTTCCACGTCGGGCCGAACACACGGGTCATGAGCGTGCCGCCGGACGCCGAGGCCAGCGGCGGCGGGGCGACCGGGGCGGCGTCGAGGAGCACGAGCCCTTCCGAGCCCGACGCGCCCCAGCTGTCGGCGACCTCGGTCTCGATGCAGTTCACGATGGCGGCGCCGCGCTGGTTCTATGCCGGCATCGAGGCGGAGACCGGGCGGCTCGAGCGCCGCGGCTCCAACCTCGCCGCGGCGTACGGCATCGTCGGGTTCGAGCAGGCCGTGCCGCTCGGGTCGCTCGGCGCCGAGCTCGCCGCCGGGTGGCAGGGCGTGCGCTACCAGTCCGGTGACGACGAGCACGACTCGCTGGTCGTCGAGCCGCGGGTGCGCGGTCAGCTCTGGATCGCCGAGCAGTGGACGCTCGGCGCCACGCTCGGAGCGCGGCTGGGCGGTGACCAGGGCGACGACTGGATGGCCGGCGCGTACCTCGGCGTCCATTCCCACCGCTTCTGATGAACCGCGGCCGGCGTGGCCGGCGACGCCGCGCACCTGACCGCGCTCGTCGACACCTGGCGGGCGAAGCTCCGCGGCGCCCCGTAACAACCGGGGCCTCCGTATCTCGTTCGAGGACTACGCGCTCACGCACTCGACGCTGCGCCGCATCGGCCGCGTCGGCGGCGGCTGCTCGGGCGCGCTGTTCGGCAACCGCCTCGTGCTGACCGCCGCGCACTGCATCTTCAACGGCGCGGGCCAGTACCAGCAGTTCGTGACGTTCCAGGCGCGTCGCAACGGCAGCGAGCTGCCGTACGGCACGGTGACGTCGCAGGGTGTCCTCTACCCCATCGCGTTCAAGAACGACGGCTGCAACACCACCCTGACCAACGCGTGCGTGAAGTTCGACTGGGCGGTGATGATCCTCCCGCCCAACCCGTGGGCCGGAAGCCCCAACGGCTCGCCCGGCTACCTGGGCTTCGCCGCGAGCAGCGACTCGGTCGTCGCGAGCTGGGCGCCGCGCAACGTCGGCTACCCGGGCTGCGGCGGCGCGATGTCACCGACGCCGTGTGTCGACAACGTCGCGTACGGCGATCTCAGCTGCGCCGGCGTCCAGGCGTCGCTGTCGGGCGCCGACAACCGGTGGCCGCTCAACGGGGTGAAGGGCCGCATGGACAACGGCTGCGACACGAGCCCCGGCCACAGCGGCGGACCGATCTACTCGTACAGCCCGGGCTCGAACGGCCCCTACCTCATCGGCAACGCCGTCTGGAACACGTGCAACTCGTCCACGTGTAACTCGCAGTCGCAGTACTCCAACGCCGGCGTCCGCATCTCGCCGACGATGTTCGACTGGATGCTCGGCCTGCGCGCGCAGTACCCCTGACGGCCGCGTCACCCGTCGCGGCGGGCGAGCGCGTCGTTCCACGCGGCGACGCCCGCCAGCTCCGCCGGGCTGCGCAGCGGGGCCGGCGCCTCGGTCGTCGGGCGCAGGGGGAGCCGCCACCAGCCGACGTCGCGCCACGCGCCGTGCTTCCAGCCGACCGCGGGGTAGATGCCGATCGGCGCGAAGCCGAACGACTCGTGGAGCGCGACGCTCGCCGGGTTGGGCAAGGCGATGCCGGCGTGGGCGGTGTGGAAGCCCTGCAGCGCGAGGAGGCGGAACAGCACCTGGTAGAGCGTGCGCGCCACGCCGCCGCGGTGATGGGCGGCGGCGACGTAGACGCTGACGTCGACCGACCACTGGTACGCGGCGCGCTCGCGGTGGCGCGCGGCGTACGCGTAACCGGCGACCTCGTCGCCGCGGGTCAGCACGAGCCACGGCGCGAACGACGACGTGGCGGTGATCCGCGCGCTCATCTCGTCGGCCGCCGGGGGCACCGCCTCGAACGAGATCGCGGTGTCGCGAACCGCCGGCGCGTAGATGCTGGCGACGGCGGCGCCGTCGGCCGCGGTGGCCAGTCGGACACGATCCATCGCGTCAGCGTAGCGCCGGACGTGCCGGCGTTCATCACACGTCGATGATGTTCCACCGCGACCGCTCGGACTCGGTCGGGGGTTCCCACGCGTCGGAGGCGAGCTCGAAGAACGCCGGGGGCACGATCTGCGTGAAGGGAGCGCCGCTCTGGTTGCGCGCAGCCACGCGGTCGCGGCGGACGTCGCGCGGCGCGTCGACGAGGAGGATGCGGACGTCGACGTCCTCGGCGCGCGCCTGGGCGTAGAACGCCTCGCGCTCGTGGCTCGCGACGAGGCCGAGCTCGAGGACGACGTCGGTGCCGCAGTCGAGGGCGCGCGCGGCCAGATCCCAGATGAGCGCGCGGCAGCGGTCGCGCCGCTCGACGTACCAGGCCATGACGTTCTCGGCGGGACGCGGGTCGCCGCCGAAGAGCCGCACCATCCACGCGTCGAGGTCGAGGAACAGCGCCGGCGACCGCGCGCACAGGCGCTGCGCGTGCGTGGTCTTCCCGGCTCCGACCGGACCGATCAGCAGATGGAGCGCGCCGCGGGCTGCCATCCGTCAGCCCGGCTGGTTGCGCATGTGATCGGCGAGGCGATCCAGCGTCTGGTCGAGGAACGCGCGCAGCTCGTCGTCGGTGACGGTCTCGGCGAGCGCGCGTCGCATGCAGAGCATCCACTGGTCGCGGACGCGGGTGTCGATCGGGAACGGCAGGTGGCGCGCGCGCAGCCGCGGGTGGCCGAAGCGCTCGACGTAGACGGGCGGGCCGCCGAGCCAGCCCGTCAGGTACCAGGCGAGCTTGTCGCGCGAGCTGTCGAGCGACGACGGGTGCAGCGCCCGCAGCGCGGTCGCCTCGGCGAGCGTGTCCATGTGATCGTAGAAGCAGTCGACGAGGCGACGGACAGCGGCCTCGCCGCCGAGGCGGTCGTAGGGGAGCGCCGACGTCACGACGCCATGGCGGCGGCGCCGTACTGGAGGAACGCGAGGTACGCGCCGACGCCGAGGATCACGAGCCCGATCAGGACGACCACGAACAGCACCATCAGGGCGGCAGCGTCATCGCGTTCGTCCGGCTTCATGGCGCGACTCTCTCACAGGTCGCCGCCGCGATGGATCGGCGGTACCACTTCGTATGGAGAAGCACCTGTCCCGCTACGTGCGTCAGGCGCTGGCGCACGACCTCGCCGCCATCATCACCCACGTCGGGTCGGCACCGATGGAGGTCGACTTCCCGCAGTTCGTCGCCGATCTCCTGGCCGGCACGTTCCAGGCGATCGTCGACAGCTCGACCGAGCAAGTGCGCGCCTACGCGGAGCTCATCCACGCGGTCCGCGAGTCGCTCGACGACTTCGCCGACGACGACGCGCGCACGCGCCGCGCCTGCGACGCGCTCGCGCGCCGCTTCCCCGACCTGGTCGACGCCGGCACCGAACCGATGCCCGGACGCCGCGAGGCGGTGCGCATCGTGATGGGTATCAACCGCATCGTCGTCACCGACGGCAAGATCGGCGCCGGACGCTCGTAGGTGACGCGCCTCCGTGTGCGGTGGCACACGGTCACCGGCGTTGCCCAGGCAGTTCGTCGAGGCGTGGCGTCCAGGCATCCACGCGAACCGCTCGCAACGCGGCTGGCCGCGGGGGTGCACGAGGCATGGTCGCTGCAGAGAGCGGCGGCGACGCGTCCACAACTTCCCGCGTCGGAGGAGATGACCATGCTGCGCGCTTCCAGACCGTCGTTTGCCGCACTCTGCGGCCTCGCATTGCTCGCGTCCGCATGCGCGAGCGATCACGCCGACGAGGTTCCGCTCTACACCTGTGATCCCGTGCCCAAGGGGCATCCCGATCGCGACATGCTCGAGGCCATCGACGAGATGGGGTTGTGCGGCTCGAGCGCGGTCGACATGGGGGACAGCTACCTCGTCGAGGGCGACATCCGGGTCGCGAAGTCGACGCTGACCGACAAGCAGGCGCGCACGAGCACCCTCGTGAGCACGGCCAACATCCGGGCGGTCACCGTGCGCGTCGCCGACAACATCCCGAACAACGGCGGCGTCGACGACTGGCGCGGCGCCGTCCAGGGCGCGATCGCCGTGTGGAACGCGGTGCCGTACAACCTCGTACGCCTGGAATACGTCACGTCCGGCACCCCCGACATCATGTTCCGCTCCGATCTCGGCGGCCTCCCCGATCAGCAGGCCGCCGACGCGACGTTCCCGTCGAACGGTGAGCCAGGCGGTGACGTCGCCGTGAACCTCGACTTCGACGGTGATGCGCCGCTGACCGACGGGCAGAAGCTGTTCCTCGCAGTCCACGAGATCGGTCACTGTATCGGCCTGCGCCATACGAACTGGTCCCCGCTCGGCGAGTCGGGCGCCGTGCACATCAGCGGCACGCCATCGTCGGACTCCGCGTCGGTCATGAACGGCGGCACCGCCGGGTTCGAGTTCGCCGGCCTGTCCTCCTACGACGCCCTCGCGATTCGCCTCATCTACCCCGAGGTCGTGACCATGAACGTCGAGTTCACGGGCTGCAGCAACGGCACCCCGCGCATGGCCGCGACCTGGGGCGGCACGCTCGTCCAGCCAACGATCGAGTGGCAGCTCGAGCGCAACACGAATGGAGCGTGGAGCCAGGTCTACCGCGGCACGGGGCATACCTGGACGTTCAGCGTGCCCACCGGCACCTCCCTCAAGTTGCGCGTGCGCGGCCGCAGCGCCGAGGGCTGGTCGCTCTACCGCTCGATCACGCGGACCGCGCCGGGCTGCAACACCCTGCCGCAGTAGGCGACCTCCAGGGCGATGGTCCGCCCGTCCACCGTCGAGTAGAGTCGCGGGTGGTGGCGCCGGCCGACGTCGACAGCACCTGCACGCTCGACGACGAGGTCGACCTGCCGCGCCATCCGCTCGCGAACCGCGAGGAGAAGCCGGCCGGCGAGACCGTCGGGCGCTACCGGATCCTCGACCGCCTCGGCGCCGGGGGCATGGGCGTCGTCTACCTCGCGCACGATCCATCGCTCGACCGACAGGTCGCCCTCAAGGTCCTGCACCGCGGCCGCGACCGCGCCGACGGCCAGGTCTCGCTGGTCGGCGAGGCCAAGGCGCTGGCGCGGCTCCAGCACCCGAACGTGGTCACGGTCCACGACGTCGGCGTCGCCGATGGGCTGGTCTACGTCGCGATGGAGCGGATCGAGGGCCGGACGCTCGCGGCGTGGATCGAGGAGGTGCAGCCGACCTGGCGCGAGCGCGTCGCCGCGTTCGTCGCCGCGGGCCGCGGGCTCGCCGCCGCGCACGCCGCCGG
>JAIOII010001116.1 GCA_019912685.1 Kofleriaceae bacterium | reverse complement strand
GCCGTCGAGGACGCCGGTGACGCGCACGCCGCTGGTCGTGAGGCCGAGCCAGACGGCGGCGGCGCCGTCGGCGAGCTGCCCCGGATCGTGCGAGGCGCGCAGCTCGAGGCCGTGCGCGAGGAGCTCGGCCGCGAGCGGCGGATCGTCGGTGCCGCGCACGCAGCGGGCGAAGAAGTCGCCGAGGTCGAGGCCGCTGGCCTCGGCGAAGAGCGGCTCCACCTCCTCCGGGTACGGCGTGCCGAGCTTGCCGTGGCGCTCCCAGAGGGCGCGCAGGACGTCGTCGAGCGAGCGCGCGCCCTCGGTGCGGCGGCGGAGCTCGAGGTCGAGCGCGAGGCAGGCGAGGCCGCCCTTCAGGTAGTAGCTGACCGACGTGTTGAGGTTCGACTCGTCGGGCTTGTAGAGCTTGATCCACGCGTCGAACGAGCTGTCCTCGAGGCTGTGGCGCGCGCGGCCGGGCACGGCCAGGAGGCGCGACCAGTCGTCGAGCACCTTCTCGGCGAAGCTCTTGGCGGTGATGACGCCGGCGCTGCGCAGCGCCCAGCGATCGAAGTGGCTCGTGAGGCCCTCCATCACCCAGAGGCAGCGGGTGTACGCCTCGCGGCTGTAGTCGAAGTCGAGGAGCGCGCGCGGCGCGATGCGCTTGCCGTTCCACGCGTGGAAGAGCTCGTGCGAGAGGAGCTCGACGAGGCCCTCGTACGCCTTGCGGGTCGCGAGGCACTGCGGCTGGTGCAGGTTGATCGACGACGCCCGGTGCTCGAGGCCGCCGTACGCGTCGTGCGAGAGCATGAGCACGAACGTGTAGCGCCGGAACGGGAAGTCGACCGGGAGATCGGGCGAGCCGCCGCCGGCGCGCTTCGCGTGGTCGAGGGCGATCTTGCCGAGGTCGGCGACGAGCTGCTCGACGGTGAAGACGCCGCCGCGGATGCGCTCGCCCCAGATCGCGAGCTCGAAGGGGACGCCGGCGACCTCGAACGTGTGCTCCTCGACCGCGCCGACGTGGATCGGCGAGTCGAGGAGCGCGTCGACGTCGGGCGCGGAGAGCTGCCAGGCCGCGTCGGCCCCGGGCGTCGCGCCGAACGCGCCGCCCTCGAGGCCGGTGGCGAGCCGCCAGCTCCGACCGTCCGGCGGCCGGACGGAGACGGTGACCGGGCGGCGGCGCAGCTCCTCGACGTAGAGGTAGGTCGCGGGGCCGTGGAGGAAGGCGTGGGTCGCGTCGATGTGGTTGGTGCGGACGGTGAGCTCGTGGCCGTAGAGCGTGTAGTGGACGGTTAGCTCGCGCGCGCCGGCGGCGTCGATCTCCCAGGTCGACTTGTCGACCTTGCGGGCGGCGCGCGAGGCGCCGTCGTCGCCGGTGACGCGCAGGTCACGCACGAAGCGCGCGTAGTCGCGGATGAGGTAGCTGCCGGGGCACCAGGCCGGCATGGTGACGCGCACGGTCGCGGGCAGGCCGGCGGTCGCGAAGCGGAGGGTGACGTGAGCGAGGTGCTCGTCGGGCGCGAGGTCGATGGCGTAACGCAGGGCGGCCTCCGTCATCGGGGCAAGGTACCTCCGACCGTGGAGCGGCGCTATGCTCCCCGGGATGAATGCCCGGCCGCCCCTGCGTCGATACCGCCACGCGCTCGTCGCGTGCGCGGCGGCGGCGGCCGTGGTCTGGGCGGTGGCGGCCGAAGCGGCGCCGCGCAAGCGGGGGCGGCGCGTGAAGGGCAAGGTCGTGCGCGTCGAGCGCAAGCAGCCGCAGCTCGCGACGAGCGCCCACGTGTGCTCGCTCTACGACATCGACATCGGCTACTGCCGGCAGGAGGTCGCGGTCGGCGACGTCGGGCTGGTGCTCGACGATCAGGGCGTCTACGGGCGCGCGTCGATCCGCTCGGTGTCGCGCGTGCTCGACGCGTGCGGCGTGCCGGTGACGTGGAACATCGAGATCGACACCTCGCAGCTCACGAGCCGCGACTACGCGTACAACGCCGTCGTCGTGTTCCGCCACGGGATCGTCGAGGAGGGCCGGTCGATGCCGCCGCGCGGCGCGGCGCCCGCGGACCGTCCGCACGAGCAGATCACGAACGTGATCGACGACGACGGTGACAGCCGCGGCGATCTGATGGTCACGACGTACCCGTGCGACGAGCCCGGGGTCGGGACACGGTCGCAGCGGCCGAGCATGACCTGCTACGACACGTGGGTCGAGCACCGCGACGAGTGGCGGCACGCGCGGACCGACACGGTGGCCGCATGCTACTAGGCGTGACGGCATGAGCAGTCGAGATGCACAGCGTGCGGCGCGGGCGTTCGTCGAGCGCGAGCAAGGCACGATCCGCAAGGAGGCGCCGACGCGCATCGCGCTCTGCTATCCGAGCCCGTATCGCGCGGCGACGGCGTCGCTCGGCTTCCAGCAGATCTATCGCCTCCTGAACCAGGTGCCGGGGCTGGCGGCCGACCGCGCGTCGTCGGGCAACACCGCGCGGCGGGCTGGCAGCTGCTCACGCTCGAGCGCGAGCGGCCGGTCGGCGAGTACCCGCTGCTCGCGTTCTCGGTGGCGTACGAGCTCGAGCTCGCCGGGCTGGTCGACTGCCTGCGGCTGGCCGGCGTGCCGGTGCTGGCGGAGGAGCGCGACGACCGGCATCCGCTCGTCATCGCCGGTGGCCCCCTCACCTTCTCGAACCCGGTGCCGCTGGCGCCGTTCGTGGACGTCGTCGTGCTCGGCGAGGGTGACGAGCTGGCGGCCGAGGTCGTGACGCTCGCGGGCGAGGTCGGGTGGCGGCGCGACGCGCTCGTCGCGGCGCTGCGCGATCGCCCGGGGATCTACCTGCCGAGCGTGCACGGCGACGAGGTGCCGAAGGTGGCCCAGGCCGACGACGCGCTCCTGCCGGCGCGCTCGATCGTGATCTCGCCCGACTCGGAGCTCTCCGACATGTTCCTCACCGAGGCGGCGCGCGGGTGCTCGCGCGGGTGCACGTACTGCGTGATGCGGCGCTCGACCAACGGCGGGATGCGCGTCGTCGCGCCGGCCGCCGTGCTCGCCGGCATCCCGGCCGGGGCACGGCGCGTGGGGCTCGTCGGCGCGGCGGTCACCGACCACCCCGAGATCCGCGCGATCGTGCGCGGCGTCGTCGACGGCGAGCGCGAGGTCGGCATCTCGAGCCTGCGCGCCGACAAGCTCGACGACGAGCTGGTCGGGCTGCTCGCGCGCGGCGGGTATCGCACGCTGACGGTGGCGGCCGACGGCGCGAGCGAGCGCATGCGGCGCGTCGTCGAGCGCTCGACCAAGGAGCGTCACCTGCTCGAGACGGCGGCCCTGGCGGCGCGCCACGGCATGAAGACGACGAAGATCTACATGATGGTCGGCGTGCCGGGCGAGACCGACGACGACATCGACGAGCTCGTGCGCTTCACCGGCGAGCTCGTGAAGCTGCACCCGAGGATCTCCTACGGCTGCGCGCCGTTCGTCGCCAAGCGTCACACGCCGCTCGACGGCACCGACTTCGCGGGCATCGACGTCGTCGAGCGCCGCCTCCAGCGCATCCGCAAGGGCCTCGCCGCGTACAGGGGCAAGGCCGAGCTCCGCCCGACCTCGGCGCGCTGGGCCTGGGTCGAGTACATGCTCGCGCAGGGCGACCAGCGCGCGGGCCTCGCCCTCCTCGACGCCCACACCGCCGGCGGCTCCTTCGCCGCCTACAAGAAAGCCTTCGCCGCCCGCAACGCCGTGCCCACCGGCCCGCGCGCCCGCGTCCCCTCCTCCGCGGAAATCATCGCCTTACGAAAGAGGGACACCCTCCTACGTCGCAACGAGGTGTAACCACAAACGAATTCGACCCGACCGCAACTGGCGTTCGCGGCGGGCCGAATATGGTTTGGCGTCAGTTGCGTATGGGACGAAATCACGAGCGAGCTCGCGAGGTTGCGACCCCGGAGGGTGTCCCCTCTCAGAAGCTCGCGACGAGGCTGAGGCCCGAGTACGCGCGGTAGCCGCGGACCATGACGTAGTAGTCGCCCGCGGAGGTGTTGCTGATGGTGCAGGTCTCGGTGGAGCCGTTGAGGTAGGGGCGGCAGTTGTAGCTGGAGGTCGTCGGGCGGCTGCCGAGGCGCGTGTAGAGGTCGGCGTCGCCGTTCGAGCCCGTGATGCGGACGGTGAGCGTCGTGCCGGCGGGCGTCTGGACGCGCCAGTACTGCGCCGAGCCGGTCGCGCCCGAGATGCTGGTGACGGGCGTGCCGTTCGTGAGGTACGGGTCGCCACCGCCACCGCCGCCACCACCGCCGCCCGCCGCGTACGTGCCGGTGAGCGTCACGCCCGAGTACGCGGCGTACGCGTGGAGCATCACCCAGTAGGTGCCGGCCTGCGGCGGCGAGAACGTGCACGTCTCGGTGTTGCCGTTCTTGTACGGGCGGCACGCGTAGGTCGACGTCGTCGGCTTGTCGCCGAAGCGGACGTAGAGGTCGGCGTCGCCCGAGCCGCCGTTGATCGTGATGGTCAGCGAGCTCTGGTTCGCCGGGACGTCGATCTTCCAGAACTTCTGGCCGCCGGAGACGTCGCCGATGCCGGTCACCGGCGTGCCGCTCACGAGCACGCCGTCGGTGTCGCCGCCGCCGCCGCCGCCGCCGCCACCACCGCCACCGCCGTTACACGTCGACGGCGCGGTGCCGACCGCGACCGCCGCCCACGCGCAGCCGACCGCGTCCTTCGTCGCCTGGTCGTAGCCGAGCGCCGTCGCCGCCTGCTCCATCGCGGTGCGCACCGACGCGAACTTCGACGTCGACGTCAGGTAGTCGGTCTGCGCCTTGTAGAGGATGCGGATCGCCTTGTCCATGCCGATCGCCGGCACCATCACCGACGTCCGGCCGCGCGGGTGCGTGCCGCCGCGCGTGAGCAGACAGAAGGCGAGGTTGCCGACGCCCGAGCTGTAGTGCACGTCGACCTGGCCGACCGTCGACGTCCAGACGTCGCGCGACGCGCCGTCGGCCGCCGGATCGCACATGTAGCGCAGGGCCGGCTGGATCACGTCCTCACCGACGAGCCACGTGTCGTTGTTGGTGACGAGCGTGCCGTTGCGGCCGCCGTTCACCCACGCCTCGACGAACGCCGCGAAGATGTCGGACATCGCCTCGTTCATGCCGCCCGACTCGCCGCTGTAGTTGAGGTTCGACTCGTTCTGCGTCACGCCGTGCGTGAGCTCGTGCGCGGTGACGTCGAGCGAGCGCGCCAGCGGGCCGCAGCCCTGCGACGCCGAGCCGTCGCCGTACACCATCTGCGAGCCGTTCCAGTACGCGTTGCAGTAGTTGTTCGAGTAGTGGACGGTGCTCGACAGCGCGCCGCCCGCGTTGTTGTACGAGTCGCGGTTGAAGAAGTCCTTGTACGCGTCGTACGAGTCGCCGGTGTTGTCGTAGGCGGCGTTCACGTCGACGTCGTTGGTCGCCGCCTGGCCCTCGCTGCGGCGCAGCGTGCCCGGGATGCTCGTGCCGTTGTTCGCGCTGTACACGCGGCGGTTGCGCGCGTGGTGGATCTGCGGGTACACGGCGACGATCGCGCCGGTGTCGACGTCGACGTAGACGTGGTCGCGCACCGGGTCGTCGCCGCGCGCGCCCTCGACCACCGTCTCGTAGGCCTGGTAGCGCGCGCCGTCCTCGGTCTGCAGGTAGACGGTGCGCGTCCCGGTCTGCGTCATGCCCGTCCAGCGCGCGTCGGCCGCGATGTTCGACGCCGCCGCGCTCACCGCGATCGGCGAGCGCCCGAGCGTGTCGGGCAGGTCGCCGCGCGCCGTGCCGTTGATGCCGGCGATCGCGCCCTTCTCGTCGAGGTGCACGATCAGGTCGGCACCGACGATCTCCATCCCGTCGTGGACCTGGCGGTAGCGGAAGTGACGCCCGCCCGCCGCGTCCGTGCGCGCCCGCTGGAACACGAGGTCACCGGGCTCGAGGCGGAACGGCGCGACGACCGGCGCCAGCGCCGGGCGCAGCCCGAGCTCGGCGGCGACGGCGTCCGCCGGCAGGCCCCCGACCTGGGCGAGCTCGCCGACGATGAACATCGGCACGCCGTCATCGGTGAACTGGACGACCTTCGCCTCGGGAAGCGCGGCCAGCGCCTCGGCGATGTCGTCGGGCACGCTGGTCGGCGTGCCGGTCGTGGTGTCCTCCACGACGGTGGTACAGGCCAGGAGCGAGCTCGCGAGCGTGGCCAGCGTCGCGAGGGAGGCATTGCGGACCGACGTCTTCATGGCGGGCGTGCATCAGCACGGGAAGTGCCAACGCCGCGCGATCCCTCGAACGATGTGCGCTGACAGATGTCAGCGCGCGCGCGCCACGCCCGTCGCGAGTGAAGCGTCGAGTCCGCACGAGAACCGCGGTTCTCGCGGACGGGCTCACCTTGCGCGCGGCGATCGCGAGCCACCCCACGTTTCGAGTCGGGCGATGTGGGCGCCGGGTTCCGGATCCGATCGTGCGCCAGTCAGCGGGTGTCAAACACCCTGTCCTCCGCGGCCGCGCCGGCGCGCGCGCGCGCCGCCGATTCGCGCCATGCCGTCACGTCGGGGTCCGAAACCGCGGGGAGAGCTGCCTCGGCGGCGACGTGTGCAGGGGCGCGTTCACATCCCACATCGGCTCACGCCCGCACCCCTTCGACGGTGGGTGTAAGGCGACCACGATGCTCACCGGAGGATACAGGCGTATTTTCTAGCCATGGACCTGACGCGAATGCTCGAACGGTGCGTGCGCGATCAGTGGAAGGTCGACGACCTCGACTGGTCCGCGCCGCCGGCCCCGATGTCGCGCGACAAGGAGGAGGCGGTCGTCCAGTACTTCACCGACATGGCCGGTATCGAGCGGCTCGCCGGCGCGCTGTTCGCCGCGCAGGCGCGGAAGGCGACCGACCCGACGCTCCGCGCCATCTTCGAGACCTTCGTGATCGACGAGGAGCGTCATGCCGTCGCCGCCGAGCGCCTCGCCCGCTACTACGACGTCCACCGGTGGCGCGCGTACGCGATGTCGCCGTCGCTCGTCGCGTTCCGCCCCCACTTCCTGCGCGTCATCGAGCTCGCGCCGCCCGAGATCGCCAACGCGTACATCACGGCGGGCGAGCTCCTGCTCGACGTCGCGCTGCTCCGCTCGCTCGACGACTACGTGAACGATCAGATGAGCCACCAGGCGATGCACCTCATCAACCGCGACGAGTCGCGGCACATCGCGATCGACTTCCACATGACCGAGGTCTACGCGTCGGACGAGTTCCTCGCCGAGGCGAGGCGCCGCCCGTCCCCGCCGGTGCGCCGGCGCCTCGAGGGCGCGTCGGCGCTCGTGCAGATGCTCTGGCACGCGCAGCCGTTCCTCAAGGCGGTCTTCCTCGAGCCGATCGATCGCACCGACCCGAGCGGCAAGCGCCTGCGCGAGGCCGTGAAGCGCATCCAGCTCGTCGCGCGCAAGCCGACGGTCGCGCGCTTGCCCTTCACGCGCTTCATGATCGCGATGCAGGAGCTGTTCAACCACCGCGTGGCGGGGCCGCTCCTCGGCGGCGTCATCCTGCGCGTGCTCGGCGGCGAGCCCCGGCTCGCGACCCGCGTCTTCACCGAGGACGAGCTCGCGCGCGCCCGGGCGATGAGCTTCGAGGAGCTGGCGGAGGACGCGGTCGGCGCCAGGTACAACTGATACGCTGAGCGCCATGCCCGTCACGCGCCTGGTCGCGCGCCCCGACGACAGTCAGCTCGCCTACAGCCACGCCGGCCGCCTCGGTCTGCTCGACGCCGCGATGCACGAGCTCGCCGCGGTCGACGTCGACGGCGCGCCCGAGCCGCGGTGGCTCGGCTTCGTCGGTGCCCAGCTCGTCGCGCTCGTCGGCGACGAGCTGGTCGCGTACGACCTGCCGGGCCTCGGCGAGGCGACGCGCGGCGCGCTGCCGGCGGGCTCGACGGTGCGCGCCGTCGTCGGCGAGCGCATCGTGCTGGACGCGGGCGGGCTCGAGGCCACGGTCGCGCGCTGCCTCGGCAAGAAGATCGACCTGTCGTCGTTCACGATGAAGCTGCCCGCGCAGCACGTGATCGCGCAGGAGGAGCACCAGGTGCTCGTCGTGAACGCGCAGGCGACCGAGCTGCTCGACACCGTCTCGAAGCGCGTGTCGTCGCGCGTGCAGCTGCCGCTGCCGCCGGCGCCGCGCGAGGTCGGGGTGACGCACCAGCTGCGCTACGTGTGGACGTTCCGGCCGCGGCGGCACGAGCTCGTCGTCGTGCGCTTGAGCGACGGGCGGCCGTTCCAGCAGGTGATGGACGCGCCGATCACGGCGGTGCTCGCCAGCGTGAGCGGGCCCTGGGTGGTGGTGAGCACCGAGGCAGGGCCGCGGCGCCTGCACGTGCAGACGCTGGCGGTGCACGCGGTCGAGGCGGACGTCGGGCGCGCGGCGTGCGTGACCGGGGGCAGCGAGCCGAGCCTGTACTGGATCGATCAGGAGATGAGGGTGCAGCGAACGTCGCTCGCGGGGCAGGCGGTCGTCGCCGACGCGACGAAGCGAGTGGGCGGCGGCGGCCTGCGGATGGAGATCGAGCCGATGGGAACGGTCGGGAAGCCGAGGCCCGCACCCGAACCCGCACCCGCACCCGCACCCGCACCCG
>JAIOII010001115.1 GCA_019912685.1 Kofleriaceae bacterium | reverse complement strand
CAGCCGGGCACCGGCGAGACGACGCAGCCCGGCACCGGCGAGACGACGCAGCCCGGCACCGGCCAGACGTTCGGCGATCCGGGCACGGACGACACGCCCGAGCCGGGCGAGACGCCCGACGTCCCCGACACGAACACCGGCCCCGGCGCGACGGGCGAGCCGGGCGAGACGCCCGACGTCCCCGACACGAACACCGACACCGGCGCGGGCGCCGGAGCCGGCACGGCGGCGCCGGGTACAATGCCGCGATGAGCCAGTCGCCCTCGGGCTACGATCTCACGCCGCTCGACGATGACGAGATCAGCCGCCTCGCCGCCGATCTCACGCCCGAGGAACGTCACGTCCTCTTGAACCACGGCACCGAGCGTCCCGGCTGCGGCGTGTTCCTGGACAACAAGAAGCCGGGGACGTACACGTGCCGGCTCTGCGGCCTGCCGCTCTTCCGCTCGAGCGCCAAGTTCGACTCGGGGACCGGCTGGCCGTCCTTCTTCGCGCCGTTCGATCGCACGCACGTCGCGTTCGTCGAGGACACGAGCCACGGCATGCACCGCGTCGAGATCCGGTGCGCGCGCTGCGAGGGGCACCTCGGGCACGTCTTCCCTGACGGCCCGCCGCCGACGCGCGAGCGCTACTGCCTCAACTCGGCGTCGCTCGCGTTCGTCGACGAAGGGCAGCCGCTCGTCGTGAAGCCCGCCTGATCGCCGCCGGCGGTGATCAGCCGACGACGCGGTTGCGCCCGCCGCGCTTGGCGGCGTACAGGTTCTCGTCGGCGACGCGGATGAGGTCGTCGGGGCGCCCGGGCTTCTCCGGATCGAGCTGCGCGACGCCGAGGCTGATCGTGCACGGGATCTGGAGCGCGTCGTGCGCGAACGGCTCGGCGGCGACCAGCGCGCGCAGGCTCTCGGCGAGCTCGATCGCGCCGGCGAGCGGCGTGTCGGGCAGCACCACCGCGAACTCCTCGCCGCCGTAGCGCGCGATGAGATCGGCGGCGCGGACGCGCGGCTTCAGGCGCCGGCACAGCTCCTTGAGCGCGGCGTCGCCGGCGAGGTGGCCGTGCGTGTCGTTGATCTTCTTGAAGTGATCGATGTCGAGCATGACGAGCGAGAGCGGCGCACCCCGCCGCGCCGCGCCCGCGATCTCGCGCTCGAGGAACTCGAGGAGGAAGCGCTTGTTGTGGACGCCGGTGAGGCCGTCCTGGATCGACATCCGGTAGATCTCTTCGTGGTACTGCGACTCGATGTTGTCGCCCGCGAGGAACTTGCAGGTGGCGACGCCGAAGCGCAGGAGGTCGCCGTCACGCAGCGGGCCGCGATCGACCTTGACGTCGTTCACCATCGTCCCGTTGGTCGAGCCGAGGTCCTCGATGTTCCAGCCCTCGGGCGTGCGGAAGATGCGCGCGTGCTTGCGCGACAGCCCCTCGCCTTCGAGCGCGATGTCGAGCTCGGCCAGGCGGCCCACGAAGTGCTCGGCGCCGTTGAGCGCGAAGCGGCGCCCCATGCTGGGCCCTGCGGGATAGATCGAGAGCAGGACCGCATCCCCGACAGGCCCGTCCGTCCGCTTCGGGATGACGGGCGCCACCATGAGGTAGGCGGTCTTCTCGCGGTCTTTCGCCATCCCCCCGAGAATACGGCGAACCGGAGGACGATCGGTGTCGATCCGGTTACTCCCGGGGGGTCGCGTCGAAGTCCGCGGATCAGGTACATTCCCCGGAACGCGCCATGGCCGGTGCCCCCATCCTGGTGGTCGATGACAACTCGACCAACCTCGTGCTCATGCGCTTCATCCTCGAGCCGCGCGGGTATGCGGTCACGACCGCGAGCTCGGCGGAGGAGGCGCTCGCCGCGATCGCGCGCCAGCGGCCGCGGCTCATCCTGATGGACCTGCAGATGCCGGGCGTGAGCGGCTTCGAGCTCACCCGCCAGCTCAAGCGCGATCCGGCGACGCGCGACATCGTCATCGTCGCGGTCACCGCGTACGCGATGGCCGGCGACGAGGAGCGCGCGCGCGCCGCCGGCTGCGACGACTACCTGACCAAGCCGATCGACAAGGAGCGCCTTCGCCAGGTCGTCGCCGACATCCTCGCCCGCCCGGCGTAGGCGCGCCGGCGACCGGCGTCACCCGCGGGGGAGGAGCAGCCGCATCGCCGTCCCGCGGCCGACGGCGGACTCGATGAGGACGTTGCCGCCGAGCCGCCGCACGACGCCGTACACCGTCGACAGCCCGAGGCCGGTGCCTTCCTGCGCCGGCTTGGTCGTGAAGAACGGCTCGAGGGCGCGCGCCTGCGTGGCGGCGTCCATGCCGCATCCGGTATCGGACACCGTCAGCTCGACGTAGTCGCCTTCCACCGGCAGGTGCAGCTCGAGCGCCTCCGTGCGCGCGAGGGTGCGCGCGGTCGCCGCGACCCGGACGACGCCTCCCTCGCGCATGGCGTCGCGGGCGTTCATGATGAGGTTGAGCAGCACGTGATGCAGCTCGTCCGGACGACCGCGGATGATGAGCCGCGGACCGATGGCGATCTCGACGTTGATCCTGCGCGCCTGGAGGGCGCGGCCGGCCACGGCTATCACGCCGTCGACGAGCTTGCCGAGGTCGAGCGCGATCAGGTCCGAGCCCTCGTCGCGGTCGGAGAAGTAGAGCAGCCGGCGGGCCGTGTCGAGGCTGGCGCGCGCCGCGATCGCGATGTCGTCGACCATCTCGGTCTCCGCCTCGCTCCCCGGCCGGGCGGCGAGCTGGTCGCGCAGGAGCTCGGCGTTGGTCAGGATCGCGCCGAGCGTGTTCTTGAAGTCGTGGACGATGCCGCCGGTCAGGGCGGCCAGCGACTCGAGCTTCTGCAACCGCAGCGCGCGCTGCTCGAGGTCGTCGTCGATCGCGAAGACGAGCACGGTCCAGCCGCCGATCTGGACGCGATCTCCAGACGCCAGGACATGCTCGCGGATCGACACGCCGTTCACCAGGGTCCCGTTGCGGCTCCCCAGGTCGGTCAGCACGAACTGCCCGCGCTCCCACCGGATCCGCGCGTGGTGGCGCGAGACCTCGGCGCCCTCGATCACGATGTCGGCGTCCTCGGCGCGCCCGATCGTCACCGGCGCCGTGCCGGCGATCGGAAACGACCGTCCCACGGCATGGCCGACGACGCACACGAGGCGCGCCGATGGCGCGAACGGCGGGTTCGCGGTGTCACGCGCGCGCTCCGGCACGGACATGATCGCGGTCGTTCGCTCACCACCTCCCGGCGCCATCGTCTGCCACGGTACAGCGCGGCGCCCCACCCGACATCATCCTCCACGGGTGAAGGACGAAATCCCCGCTCCCTCAGGCCCTGGGGACGTCCTGGTCGACGTCGCCGGGTTCCTCGTCCTCCGCCTCCCCCTCCATGTCCTCGTCCTCGAGGTCGAGCTCGCCCTCCTCGGTGTCGCCGGACTGGATGTCGGCGCGCTGCGGCTGGCGCGCCTCCTCGTCCTCGAGCTCGGTCTCGTTCGGGTTCGGGATCTGATTCTCGGCCGCGTTCTCTTCTTCGCGCTCGTTCGGGTTCGGCATCGGTGTCTCCTTTCGTCTGGGCCCTGTGCACGCGGCGCGCCACGCCAGGCGCAGCCCGGCGGGCTCGTTCGCGACGCGAACCGGGCGCCCATGGCAAACCGCGAGCACGTTGGGCGCCAGCGCCACGCGGATCACTTCAGCGCGACGTCCAGGACCGCGTCCTCGATCTGGCAGACGTCGGCGCTGCACACGCTGAGCTTGAAGGTGCCGCCCAGGCGGGCGCCGGCCTCGACGCCGGGACGCACGGGCACCATCAGCCGCCCCGTCTCGGTGCCGGTCACGGCGAACGCCGCGTCGCCGTCGACGAGCGCCTTCGAGGCCGCGTCGGGCACGAAGCGATACGGATATTCCTTGTTGACCTTGAAGCCGGAGAGCGCGGTGAGATCGGCGAGCACGCTGCACGGGCCGCCGCCGGCGCAGCCCGCCGCGGCCGCGGCGTCGACGTGGAAGTTCTTGCCGCTCACGCGCACCGCGCCCGCAGGCAACGGCTCGAGCGGGACGCGCGCGCCCCGCT
>JAIOII010001114.1 GCA_019912685.1 Kofleriaceae bacterium | reverse complement strand
GCTCGTGGGCGCGCTTGCCGAGCGCCAGGTACGTCGCCAGCAAGCCCGTGCACACGAGCAGCCAGCGTGACGGCGCGACCGCGATCGCGGCGCCGCCCGCCGCGACCCGCGTCATGAAGCCCGACGCGATGAGCACGACGTCGACGAACGCGACGTGCTTCAGCTTCAGGCTGTACGCGAGGTTCATCACCAGGTACGCGCCGGCCCACGCCGCCGTCTGCCACGACAGCGCGAAGCACGCCCCGAGCCCGGCCACGGCGAGCGCGATCGCGAGCATCACGGCCGACCGCTCGCTCAGCTCGCCGGCGGCGATCGGGCGGTTCCGCTTCGTCGGGTGCGCCCGGTCGGCCTCGGCGTCGAGGACGTCGTTGAGCGCGTACACCGCCCCCGACAGCGCGCAGAACGCCGCGACCGCCACGCCCGTCCGCCACAGATACCCGCCGTCGACGAGGTGCTTGGCGAACACCAGCGGCGCGGCGACGAACAGGTTCTTCACCCACTGGTGCGGGCGAAGCGTCCGGATCACGGCGCGCGCGGAGGCCATGAGGCGCGCTTCATACCATCCGGATCACGCCGGCGGCATTCGCGCCGCCGGCATCCCGGCGTCTAGTCCTCGCCCTCGGCCTCGAAGCCGCCGCCCTCGTCGTCGTCACCCTCGGCCTCGAAGCCGCCGGAGTCGTCACCCTCGTCCCCACCCTCGAAGTCGCCGGTGTCCTCGTCGGTCTCGCCGAGGTACTCCTTGATCACCTTCTCCTCGCACGCCTTGGCCTCGGCCTCCGGCTGCTTGCGGCACGCGGTGACGTCGTGGAACAGGAGCAGGCAGTTGTCGCGATCGAAGTCGTTGGTGATCTCGTTGCACTCGACCTGCTTCATGATCTTGCCGTCGGGCAAGGGGATCTCCTTCACGTTGGAGACCGCGTCGACGCTGGCCTTCACCATCTGCACGAGGCCGTCCATCGTGCCCCGCGGCTTGGGCGCCGGCACGATCGTCAGCGCCGGGATGTAGGTGACGATCATGAGCGCGACGAGCATCGTCCCGATGAAGGGCAGGACCGAGTAGACGACCTCGGTCACCGGCTTGCGGAACTTGAAGCTCGAGATGAAGAGGTTGAGCCCGACCGGCGGCGACAGGTACCCGATCTCGAGGTTGAGCAGGAAGATGACGCCCAGGTGGTACGGGTTGACGCCGTACTCGTAGGCGATGGGCGCGATGAGCGGCAGGACGATGAGGATGGCCGAGAAGATGTCCATCATCATCCCGACGAGGATGAGCAGGCAGTTGAGCGCGAGCAGGAAGGCCTCGCGCGAGCCGATGTGATCGCGGGTCCACGCGACGAGCATCTTGGGCACGTCGGCGGTGACCAGGTAGTTGGTCACCGCGTTCGACGCGAAGACGATGATGAAGATCGCGCCGATGAGCGCCATCGACTCCTTGGTGATGTGCCAGAGGTCGGCCGGCTTCACGTCGCGATAGACGGCCATCTCCACGACCAGCAGGTACATGACGGTGAGCGAGGCGATCTGCGAGATGTCGCCGAGCCCGATCGCCAGGGCGCCGATGATGAGGAAGGGCAGCGCGAGCTCGGGCAGCGCGACCACGAAGCTGCGACCCAGCTCCGGGAGATCGAAGCGGTGCCGCGGCACCTTCTTGATGACCGCGATCGCGATCACCACGACCGAGAGCGAGCCGACGAGCACGAGGCCGGGGACGATGCCGGCCCAGATGAAGCGCTCGGTCGCCCACTCCCACTCCGGGTTCTGCGCCATCCACTTCTTGGTCAGCTCCTGCTGGAGCCCGAGCACGGTGCCGAAGATGAAGAGCGGCAGGGCCGGCGGGAACAGGAGGCCGACCGAGCCGGTGCCGGTGACCAGACCGAGCGAGAAGCGCTCGGGGTACTTCGACTTGATGAGCGACGGCATGAGCAGGCTGCCGAGGGCGACGATCGTGACGCCGGACGCGCCCGTGAACGTCGTGTAGATCGCGCACGCGAGGATGGTGACGATGCCGAGGCCGCCGGGGACCCAGCCGAGGAGCGCGTTGGAGAAGCGCACCAGCCGCTCGGCGGTCTTCGACACCGCCATCAGGTAGCCGGCGTAGATGAAGAGCGGGATGGTCGAGAAGATCGTCGCGGCGTCGCCGGTCCCCATCTTCAGGAACTCGGACATGAAGCCGCCGAACTCGGCGTCGAACGAGCGCGTGGACAGGATCGCGCCGATCGCGCAGAGGAAGATCATCACCGCGAACAGGCGCGAGCCGGAGAGGAACGCGAGGATGAGGAGGCCGAAGAGGAGGGTGTCCATGGCTCAGCCCACCGCCTGCTCGGGCTCGGGGGCGATCTTGCCCGCGGCGAGGTACGAGACCTCGATGAGCGTGTGGTTGATGGAGTGGATGAGCACCAGCACCGCGGCGAGCGGCATGAACCAGCCGATCACCCACATCGGGATGAGCTCGTGCGCCTCGTGGGCCTTCTTCAGGCCCTCGCGCACCAGCTCGCCGCCGTAGTAGAGGAGCGCGGCGGCCAGCGCCGTGGTCAGGTTCACCACGATGCGCAGGTAGGCGCGGCCCCGGGCGCTCAGGTAGCGCGACAGGAGATCGAGCGAGAAGTTGCGGTTGAGCTGCGTCGCGAACGCGGTGCCGATCATCGCGATCGCGAAGACGCAGACCTTGATGAGCTCGATCGCCCAGGGCGGCCGCTCGTTCCACAGGATGTCGACCATCGTGCGGTAGAAGCCGGTGCCGACCAGGACGAGGAAGACGAGCGCGATGAGTACGCGCTCGCCCTGGCCGAGGGCTCCGTCGAAGCGGTAGACCTGCTTCGCGAGCGGCGGTGGCGGGTCCGGGTCGTGCTTCGGCTCGGGCGCGGAGGTGTCAGCCACGTGCGGATCGTACGGGAAGGCCCACGGGCCTTGGGCCGCGGCGCGCCGAAAACGACTCTCGAATTTGTGTGGGCCTGCTCGCGTGCTTCGCACGCTCGGCCTCGTCGTCGTGGGAGCTGCCCCGTTCCTCGCTTCGCTCGCCTGCCCCACTCCTCGCGGCCGGCCCACACGGAAACGCCCGCCGGGAGGCGGGCGTCATGGACGTAGCGGAGGCGACGCTTCGTCGCGTTCAGGGCGCGCCCTTCTTGGCGCGGAAGTCGGCGCGGTGCTTGAGCACCATGTCGAGCTCGGCCTTCGAGAAGACCTTGCCGGTCATCTCCGCCCAGACCGCCTGGGCCGCCTTGTCGAACTGCGCGACCATGTCGGCCGGCGTCTCGCTGACCTTCACGCCCTTCTTCACCATCTGCTTCTTCGCGCTCTCGTTGTCCTTGCGGATCTGCTTGCGCAGGGTCTTCGACATGCCCTTCGTGATCTTGCCGATGAGGTCGATGTCCTCCTTGGAGATCTTCTTGTAGACGTCGGTCTTGATGACGGTCGCGCCGATCGCGAAGCTCATCGGCATCGAGGTCATGTACTTGATCTTCGTGTTCCACTGCAGCGCGACGGCGGCGAGCGGGGAGCTGTAGCAGGCGTTGATGCGGCCGGTGGTGAGCGCGGGCTCGACCTCGGGGACGCCGAGCGGCACGCCCGAGACGCCGAGCTGCTTGTACATCGCGCGGACCAGGCCATCGTCGCCCCAGAGCCACACCTTCAGGCTCTTGAGGTCGTTGAGCGACTTCACCTCGGTCTTCGACATGAAGTAGATCCAGCCGACGTCGCCGCGGTCGTTGAGCTTGTAGCCCTTGGCCTCGAACTTCTTCTGGAAGTAGGGCCACATCTGGTCGGCGACGTAGTCGAGCTCCTCGACCGTCGCGAACATGCGCGGCAGCTCGAGCACGCGGATGCTCTCGTCGATCATCGACAGGCCGACCGAGGTCACGGCGGCGCCGTCGAGCTGGCCGAGGTTCATCTTGCGCACCACGTCGCGCTCGTCACCCTGGACGCCGCCGGCGTAGTACTTGACCTTCACCCGCTGGCTGGTCTTCTTCTCGATCTCCGCCGCGCCCCTGCCCAGGATCTTCATCCACGAGCTGCCGTCCGGGGCGAGCGTGGCCAGGCGGATCTCGACGTTCTCGGCGGCGGCGGTACCGGCCGACGCGACCAGGGCTGCCGCGGCCAGCGCCGGGACGAAATGACGAAGCGAATTTCCGTTCAGCATCTAGAAGAGCTCCTTCTCCATCTTGAGGTACCGGCGGGCCCGGCGGTGGGCGATCTCGTTGGCGAGGCGCTGCTCCGGCCAGATCGCCGGATCGGTCTGCAGCACCTTCAGCAGGTTGTCGCGGTACAGCTGGCGGTTCTGGGTCGCCACGCCGACGCGCTTGGCGTAGTGCACGCGCGCGAGCAGGAACCGGTCCTGGGTCAGCTCGAGCGCCTTCTTGAAGTGCTCCTCGGCCTTCTTGGGATCGCCGCCGAGCGTGGGGCTGACCGCGGTGTAGACGAGGCCGAGCGCGACGTGCGGCATCGCGGCCAGCACCGGGTCGCGCTGCGGGTGCTTGGCGTCGATCTCGAGGACCTTGAGGAGCATCGCCTTCGCCGTGGCGGCGTAGGGGATCATCTCCATGTTGTCCTTGTTCTGGTTGACCGCGGCGCCGAGCGCGAGCGCGGCCCACATGAGCGGCGTGCGCTTGCTCGACGGCGCCGACGCGATGCGCTTGTCCTGGCGGGTCTGCGCGTCCTCGCCCTCGGCGAAGAGGTCCTCCTGCCAGCCCCGGCCCAGGCTACGCAGCGCGTAGTTGAGGCAGCGGATGAACATCTTGGTCGCGCGCGTCGAGTGGTACTGCGCCCGGTCGAAGTCCTTCTCGAGCGTCGCCTGCTCCCACTCGTCCTCGACGAAGCCGATGCCGTACTGGCAGTAGCCCTCGGTGAGGATGGCGACGAGCTTCTCGTTGCTCGGGTTCACGACCCAGAAGCCCTCGACGGTCTTGAGCGTGCCGGGGATGGCGCGCGCGGCGAGCTCGTAGTCCGACTCCATCTTCAGCGACGGCTGGGCGCGCGTGAGCACCTTGGCGGTGGTGTTGACGGTGACCTGGCCCATATCGATACATCCGGCGACGAACGCGACGCCGAGAATTGAGAAGCCGAGCGGAATCGACAGACGCATCTGGTCAGTCCTTGGCTAGACGGTGAGACGACGCACCTATTCAGGAAAACGACCTCGCGAGGCTAAGTGAGCGAAAGCCGAGAGTCAATCGACGCCTCTGATACACTGCCGGGGTGAGTCGGCTACGAACGGCGCTCGTCGTCGTGGGGCTCGCCTCGCTGGCGGCCTGCGACCTCGATCGTCTGGGCGCCAGCAAGGACGATCAGCGCGGCCGGGAGCGGCAGGTCATCGTCGTCGGCCGTCCATCCGACGCGATCTCGCTCGACCCCGCGCGGCCGACGGACAATGAATCCGCGGAGGTGCTCGAGCAGGTGTTCGAGACCCTCGTGCGCTACCACCCGGGCACGACCAACGTCGAGCCGGCGCTGGCGACGAGCTGGGAGTCGGACGCCAGCGGGCTCGTGTGGACGTTCCACCTGCGCGAGGGCGTGCGGTTCCACGACGGCACGTCGCTCGACGCCGACGCCGTCGTCTTCAGCTTCGAGCGTCAGCGAGATCCGGCTCACCGGTATCACACCGGCCGCTTCAACTACTGGGAGAACAACTTCCGCAACATCCTGAAGGTCGAGAAGGTGGACGACCTCACGGTCCGCTTCCACATCGCGAGCCGCTACGCGCCGTTCCTCGCCAACATGACGATGTTCCCGGTGTCGATCGTGTCGCCGCGCGCGGTCGCGCAGTGGGGCGATGCGTTCGCCGAGCACCCGGTCGGCACCGGGCCGTTCGTCCTCGAGCGCTGGGATCGCGGCGAGCGCATCGTGCTCGGGCGGTTCAAGGGGTACTGGGGACCGCAGGCGTCGATCGAGCGGCTCGTGTTCGAGGTCGTGCCCGACGCGCGCCAGCGCCTGATCGATCTCGAGAGCGGCGCCGTCGATCTCGCGGTCGCGATCCTCCCCGAGGAGCTCCAGTTCGTCGACCTGCACCCCGGCCTCACGCTCTACCGGCCGCCGACGAACAACGTCACCTACCTCGCGATGAACTGCCTGAAGCCGCCGTTCGACGACGTCCGCGTGCGGCGCGCCGTGAACCTCGCGATCAACAAGCAGCCGATCGTGCGGCTCTCGTACCAGGGCCTCGCGATCCCGGCGGAGAGCCCGCTGCCGCCGACGCAGTGGGGGCACGTCGCGGCGGCGGGGCGCTACGCGCCGAACGAGGCGCGCGCGCTGCTCGCGCAGGCCGCCGCCGACAAGGTGAAGCTCGACCGGACCTACACGCTGTACGTGCCGTCGACGCCGCGACCCTACCTGCCCAACCCCGAGAGCGTGGCGCGCATCATCCAGACCAACCTGTCGGCGATCGGCCTGCGCACGCAGATCGTCATGCAGCCGTTCGAGGCGCACAACGCCGACACCGAGCACGGCCGCCACGACCTCGCGCTCGCCGGCTGGGTCGGCGACAACAGCGATCCCGACAACTACCTCTACCTCCTCTTCGACAAGGGCAACACCGTGCCGGGGCTGGCGCGCAACATCGCCTTCTACCGCAACGACACGGTCTCGGAGCTCCTGCGCAGCGCGCAGGCGGTCGAGACCCGCGGCGCGCGCGAGGCGCTCTACGTGCAGGTGCAGCAGCACCTCGCGACCGACGCGCCGTGGGTGCCGCTCGCCCACTCGCAGGTCGCGATCGCCGCGACCGACGACCTCGACGGGGTCGTCGTGAACTCCGCCGGCCACGTCGTCTACACCGGCCTCGTGCGAGTGAACCGGTGACGCCCGCCCCGACGGCCGGAGCGCGTCGATGATGCGCGCGGTCCTGCACGCGCTGGCGTGGCCGGTGCGCCGCATCGGCCGCGCGCGGTTGCGCACCAAGCTCGCGCTGTCGCTCTCGGTCGCCGCGCTCCTGCCGATGCTCGTCGTCGCGTCGCTCGCGTCGGGCGTCGTGCTCGGCAACCTCGAGAGCGGCCTCGCCCTGTCCGCCGAGCGGCAGCTCGAGGTCGGCCTGAACCTCACGCTGCGCTCGGTCGAGCGCCTCGGCGACGACGCGGTGCGCCTCGGCTCCGATCAGGAGCTGGCCGCGGCCATCCCGCGCGGTGAGGCGGTCGTCCGCGAGATGCTCGCGGGAGAGGCGCCGCACCTCCCGTCGTCGCTCGTGCAGGTGCTCGGGGCCGACGGCAAGCGCGTCGCCTCGCGCGTGATCGGCGGCAACCGCGTGCGCTTCGCCGAGCTCGCGGTCGACGAGCGCGCGCCGGTGGTGCAGGCGGCGCTCGGCTGGGCGGCGCGGGTGACGATCGAGCTCTCGCCCACCGGCCTCGTCGTGCGCGCCGCGGCGCCGGTGATCGACGCGGCGCTGTCGCTCACCGGCGTCGTCGTGGTGAGCGTGCCGCTCGACGGCCCGTTCGCCGACAGCATCAAGGGCGCGCTCGGCGCCGACGTGCTGTTCGGCAGCCTGAACGCGGGCACGGTGACCTCGTCGGTGCGCGACGAGCTCGGCCGCCGGCTCGGCGCGCTGCAGGTGCCGGCGTCGGTGCTCCGCGCGGTGCGCGCGCGCCACCGGCCGGTGCAGAACCTCGACATCTCCGGGCGCGAGCACGCCGTCGCGTGGACGGCGCTCGAGGACGATCGCGGGCATGCGATCGGGCTGTTCGCGGTCGCGCTCGATCGCCGGCCGCTCCTGCGCGCGCAGCGCGTCGCCTTCCGCTCGCTGGCGATCGGTGCGGCGCTCGCGCTCGTGTTCGCCCTCGCCCTCGCCGGCGTGCTCGCGCGCCGCGTGGGGCAGCCCATCGCGAAGCTGCACCGCGGCGCCGTCGCCATCGCGCGCGGCGATCTCGACCACACCCTCGACGTCGCCGAGGGCGACGAGATCGGCGACCTGTCGGTCGCGTTCAAGCACATGACGGGCACGCTCAAGGAGAACCAGCAGCGCCTCGCCGCGCGCATGCGCGAGATGGTCGCGCTGCACGACGCCGGCCGCGCGATGTCGTCGGTCATCGATCTCGGCCAGGTGTCGACCAAGATCGTCGACTCGGTCGCCCGCACGTTCGACGTGCGCCTGTGCGTCCTCTTCTTCATCCCGCCCGGCGCCGTCGGCGACGAGGGCCGCGTCGTGGTCGCCGCCTCGCGC
>JAIOII010001113.1 GCA_019912685.1 Kofleriaceae bacterium | reverse complement strand
AGCGTGGCGAGCCCGAAGCGCACGAGGCTGCCGCCGGCGAAGGCGGCGAGCCCGTCGTGCAGCGCGACGACGGGCGAGCCACCGGGCGCGCACAGGTACACCGGCTCCCACGCGCGCGGCCGCAGCCGCGCCTTGAAGGCGTGGAGCCCGCGGAAGTCGTAGAGCGGCGCGGACACGCGGCGCGCGACGCGCAGGAGCGGCGCGACGTCACCCGACAGCGGCGCGAGGCCGAGGGTCACGCCCGCGTCGTCGCGCGCGTGGGCCGCGCGCATCGCCGCGTCGACCAGGAGCTCGATGGTCCCGTTGGGTGCGCCGGGCGCGCGGAGCAGATCCTCGACGAAGAGTCGCCGCCGCGCGTAGACCGGCACGGCGGACAGGAAGCCGACGACCTCGTCGCCGCGCGTGGCGACGAAGAGCACGCGCTCGTCGGGAAACGACAGCGGCTCGAGCTGGACGAGGAAGCGCATCGGGGCCATCCCCCGCCCGGCCATCCACGCGTCGGCGAGCGCGGCGACCGCGCGGTGCAGCGGCGACGTCGGATCGGCGACCTCGGCGGCGTCGACCTCGCGCACGGCGACGCCCTTCTTGCGCGCGCGGCGGAGCTGGTAGCGCAGCGACGAGGCCTGCGGATCGGCGAGCGCCGCGTCCCACTCGGTGGGATCCCAGATCGGCTGCTCGCCGACGAGCAGCGCCGGACCGCCGACGGCGTCGACGAAGCGCTGCTCGCACGCGAAGAACGAGGCGCGCCGTCCGGCCGCGCGCGCCGCCGCGACGAAGTCGTGGGTGACCTCGACCAGCCGCGCGGGCGGCGCGATCGGCGGTCCACCGGCGACCCACGCGCCGCCGGTGTCGACGTACGCCACGAACGCGTCGTCGCCGTCGAACCAGTACTCGAAGTCCGCCTCGAGGAGCTGGAACGACACCGTCGCCCAGCCGTGCCCGCGCAGCAGGTCGAGCGCGCGCCGCCGCTGGTCGAGCCGGTCCATGGGGACCCATGGCGTAGCACGCCGCCGGCGTTCAGGGCGCCGCCGGCGGCGCCGCGAACACCGTCCGGATGCCCCGCAGCGCGGCGAACGGGAAGATCGTGTGATGACGCTCCTCCGGCATCGGCACGTGGTGCGCGACGAGCCCGGCCGGCGCGTGCTCGCGGATCGCCGCCACGAGCGCCGCGACGCCGTCCTGCATCTCGGGCGTGTCCGCCGTCGCGATGAAGAGCTGCTTGGGCGGCTCGCGCCAGCGCGCGAACCGCTCGCCGGCGCTCGCCACCAGCGCGCCCCGGTTCCACCACACGCTCGGGTCGGCGGCGATGTAGGCGTCGAAGAGCGCCGGCTCGACGAGGAGCGTCTCGATCACGAACAGCCCGGCGAACGACTCGCCGATCAGCGCCGACTCGCCGCTCACGCGGAAGCGCGCGGCGACGTACGGCTTGAGCTCGTCGGCGAGGAAGCGGCGGAACCGGTCGGCGCCACCGGCCTGCGGCGCGATGTCGCGCTCCTCGGCCACGCTGGTCGGGCCGACCAGGTCGCGACGCCGCTCCGTGTTCTGCACGCCGACGACGAGGATCGGCCGGATCACCTGGTTCTTGATCGAGACGTCGACGTGACCGGCGATGTGCGGAAAGTCCTCGTTCATGCCGCCGTCGGGCATGTAGAGCACCGGGTAGCGCTCGGCGCCCTCGGCGTAGCCCGGCGGCAGGTACACGTTCACCACCCGCTCCTCGCCCAGCACCTGCGACGTGATCCGGAAGGTCTCCCCGATCGCCGCGACCCGCGCGGGCGCCGGCGGCGGGCACGGACGCCCGCACGCGGCGAGCAGGAGCACGAACGCGGCGACGGCGCGAGACATCGCCGCGACGCTACCGCACCCTGCCTCAGAGTCTAGGAATCAGTCGATTCCCAGACTCTGTCGATCGAGTTTCCTCGCCAGGATGGCTCGGGCACTCTGTACGGAGACGGGATCGATGCTCGATCCCTCAGGGCGCGAACACGAGCGGGGTGCGGAACGTCAGGCCCGCGCTCACCTGCAGCGCGCTCACGTCGTCGCCCAGGCCGCGGCCCGCCGCCTCGGCGTAGACGCCGACCGCGTACGTGCCGAGGAACAGCCCGCGCGGCTCGATGCCGACGCCGCTCGCGTACAGCTCCGCGCTCAGGCGGCCGGCGATGCCGAACCCGGCCTGCTCCTGGCCGAACGCGCTCACGCCCAGGTACTCGCCGCGCGCCGCGCCCCACGTGCGCCACCAGTCGCCCTTGGACAGCGTCTGCCCGATCTCGACGTAGCCACCACCGTAGAGCACGTCGGTCTCGGCGTCGGGCATCGCGTCGTTCGTGGGGCCGACGAGGGCCGCGCCGAACACGCCGACGCCGATGTCGAAGTTGGTCGGCTGCGGCGAGAGCGACGCCCAGTGGACGCCGGCGCGGAGCTCGACGCCGGGCAGGTAGCCCATCGACGTGTTGGCGCCCTGCATGCCGAGATCGATCTTGAGCGGCATCATGAACCGCGGGCCGGGGCGGCGGCGGTAGCGGCGCTCGACGCCGGGCGACCGCTCGCTGCGGTGGTCGCGCACCGAGCCGCGCTCGGCCGGCAACGTGTCGGCGACGGCGGCGCCGACGTCGAACGCGAGCAAGGAGGTGAGGAGCGCAAGGGAGGACAGGGCGAGTCGATGCATGGTCCCCCGTGGTTTCACGACCCGTGCCCAGGCGCTCGACCGCTCTTCCCGCCGGCTTGGCGGCCGGATCGTGAACACCGGTTCGCGTCCGTGTCCTCGCGGGCCCGCCACAGGTGCGGGGGGTATCCTTCAGCGTTCGCGCTTGCCACCTCATGCCATCCTCCCCCGCCCACGTCACCGACCCCGACCTGCGTCTCGAGCGACTCCTCGCCCTGAGCGAGCGGCTACACCGCTTCATCGCGCGGCTCTCGCGCGCGATGCGGATGGAGGAGGTGGCCGACATCGTGGTCGATGACGGGGTCGAGGCGTTGCACGCGGCCGGCGGCCTCCTGTGGCAGGTCGCGCCGGGCGGGGACCGCCTGACGCTGCTCCGGGCGCGCGGAGTCTCTCCCGCGCTCGCCGACGCGTGGCGCGACCTGCCGGTCGACCCGCAGTACCCGATCGGCGACGCGGTCGTGCGCCGCCAGGCCGTGTGGATCGCGTCGCGCGCCGAGCACTCGCGCCGCTATCCCGCGGCGATCGAGCGCACGCGGATCCCGGGCTCTCCGCCTCCTCGCTGTGCGCCCTGCCCGTCGTGCTCGACGACCGCGTGCTCGGCGCGCTCGCGCTGCTGTTCGGCGACGAGCGGCCGTTCGACCGCGACGAGCGCGGCTACCTGACGCTCCTCGCGCTGCACTGCGCGCAGGGGCTCGAGCGCGCGCACCTCTACGGCTCCGAGACGCGCGCGCGCCGGGCCGCGGAGGCGGCGCAGGGGCGCGCCGCGTTCCTCAGCCGCGCGAGCGCGGTCCTCGGCAGCTCCCTCGACTACGAGGAGACGCTCGGCAACGTCGCCCGGCTCGCGGTGCCGTCGATCGCCGACTGGTGCGTGATCGACCTCGTCGGCGACGACGGGCACCCGCGTCAGGTCGCGGTCGCGCACGTCGATCCCGCGAAGGTCGAGTTCGCGCGCGAGGTGCTGCGGCGCTATCCGCCCGTGCCCGACGACCGCACCGGCGTGACCAGCGTGCTCCGCACCGGCGCGCCCGAGCTCTACCCCGAGATCACCGACGCGATGCTCGTCGCGAGCGCGCACGCCGGCGATCACCTCCGGCTGCTACGCGAGGTGGGGCTGCGCTCCGTGATCCTCGTGCCGATCAAGGATCGCGGCCGCGTACTCGGCGTGCTCACCTTCGTGCTCACCGCGCTGGACCGGCACTACGATCGCGACGATCTGCGCATGGCGGAGCAGCTCGGCGAGCGGGCGGGCGCCGCGATCGCCAACGCGACGCTCTACGCCGAGGCGCGGGCGGCGATCCGCGCGCGCGAGGAGTTCCTGCTGGTCGCCGGCCACGAGCTGCGCACGCCGCTCGCCGCGCTCTCGCTCCATGTCGACGCGCTGCTCGACCTGCGTGACGACGCGAGCATCCCGAGCGTGCGTCAGCGGGCCCACAAGCTGCGCGCCCAGACCGACCGCATCGCACGGCTCGTCGAGGACCTCCTCGACGTGTCGAAGCTCACCGCCGGCCGGCTCGAGCTCGAGCGCGAGGAGGTCGAGCTCGGCGGGCTCGTCCGCGAGGTCCTCGGCCGCATGCGCGAGGAAGCCGAGCGTGCCCGATCGCCCGTCGTCCTCGCGATCGACCCGGTGCACGGCCACTGGGATCGCTCGCGGATCGACCAGATCGTGGCGAACCTGTTCGCCAACGCCCTGCGCTACGGCAAGGGCCACCCCGTGCAGGTCGTCGTGCGACGGCGCGGCGACCACGCGGTGCTCGTCGTGTCGGACCTCGGCATCGGCATCGCGGCCGAGGACCAGGCCCGCGTCTTCGAGCGCTTCGAGCGCGCGGTCTCGACGCGCCACTTCGGCGGGCTCGGGCTCGGCCTCTCGATCGTCCGCGAGCTCGTCGCCGCGCACCACGGAACCATCGCGCTGCAGAGCGCGCCCGGCCGCGGCGCTACGTTCGCGGTGTCGCTGCCGCTCGCGACCTGACCCGCGTCGTCAGCTCCGCGATCACGCCGGCGCTGCCGCCGTGCCCCTTCGACACGACCGCGCTGGCGGACGCGCGCAGCATGCGGTGCTCCTCCGACGTCAGCTCCTTGCCGGTCCAGACGATCACGGGCAGCGCGCTCAGGCGGGGATCGGCGCGCAGCTGGTCGAGGAACTCGAACCCCGACATGCCCGGCATGATGAGGTCGAGGATGATCGCGGTGGGCGCCGACGCGCGCACCGCGACGAGCGCCCGCGCGCCTTCGGTCTCGCAGCGCGCCTGGTAGCCGAGCCGCTGGAGCGCGTGGGCCATGATCTCGAGCGAGGCCGGGTCGTCGTCGACCACGAGGACGCTGCGCGTCGCGCTCGGGGCGACCTCGGCGCGCAGGAGCGACTCGAGCAGCGCGTCGACGTCGAGCGGCTTGGGCAGGACGTCGTGCACCGCGAAGCCCGCGACCGCGCCCGGCTCCGCGACGACGGTGATCACGATCACCGGCACCTGCTGGTTCTTGCCCGACGAGCGGAGCTGGCGCAGCACGTCGAGGCCGGTCATGTCGGGCAGGAGCAGGTCGAGCGTGATGGCGTCGAACTGCGTGTCGCGCGAGCGCGCGAGCGCCTGCGCGCCCGTGCCGACCACCTCGACGGCGTAGCCGGCGCTCGCCAGCGCGCTCGCGAGCTCGCTCTGATCGCGGCGATCGTCCTCGATCACGAGCACGGTCGGCGCGCCGGCGGGCACGGGATCCGGCGCCGGCGCGGCCGCGACGGGCGCGGTGGTCATCGTCCGCGGCAGGACGGCGTGGAAGACGCTGCCCTCCCCCACCTTGCTGCGCACGCCGACGGTCCCGCCCTGCGTCTCCACCAGCCGCTTGGTGAGCGCGAGGCCGAGACCGGTGCCACCATGTCGACGCGACTCCGCGCCGACCTGCTGGAACTCGACGAACAGCCGCCCGAGATCCTCGGGCTTGATGCCGGCGCCGGTGTCGGCGACCTCGAGCCGGAAGTGCTCGGGCCCCTCCGGCGAGATGCGCACGTCCGCCTTGCCGCCCTCCGACGTGAACTTGATCGCGTTGGAGAGGAGGTTGTAGAGCACCTGCTTCCACCGCGCCGGGTCGAGCCGCACGGCGCCGATCGCGGGATCGACCGTGGTCGTCACCCGGACGCGACGGGTCGCCGCGGTCGTCCGCATGATCGCGAGCACCTCGTGCACCGTGGGCTCGAGCTCGAACGTCTCGGGGTGGAACTCGAGCTTGCCGGCCTCGACCTTCGACAGATCGAGGACGTCGTTGATGAGCCGCAGCAGGTGGCGGCCGCTCTCCAGGATGTAACCGACGAACTCCTGCTGCTGCGCCTCACCGACCTGCTCGTCGTGGAGGAGCTCCGAGAAGCCGATGATCGCGTTCATCGGCGTCCGCAGCTCGTGCGACATGTTGGCGAGGAACTGCGACTTGTACGCGCTCGCGCGGGTGAGCTCCTCGTGCTTCTGCAAGAGCCCGGCGCGCGCGTCCAGGAGCTCGGTCGCCTGGCGCTGGGTCTTGGCCAGGAGCGCACGCGTCGCGGCGCGGGCGCGCGCCACCTCGATCGTGATCGTGATCGACTCGCGGACCTGGAGCGCGAGCTCCGCCGCGCGCTCGCTCCATGGCTCGAGCAGCACGAGCTCGAGGACGCCGACCGCCGCGCCGAGGTGGACGAGCGGCACGAAGACCAGCGCGCGCGGCTGCGCCTCGACGGCGCCGGTGCGGACGCGCAGCGTGCCGTCGACGGGCGCCTCGACGACCGTGATCGCCGGCTCGAGCGCGGCCTGCCCCACCACGCCCTCGCCGCGCGCGTAGCTCGCGGGCGCCGAGGGATCGAGGTCGACGCCGTAGCGCCCGAGCAGCGAGAAGCTGCCGCTCTCGTTCATGTAGTAGAGCGCGGCGACGGGCGCGCCCAGATGCCTGGCGAGGAACGCGGCGGCGCGATCGGCGACCTCGGCCGGCTCGAGCTCGCCGCGCAGCGACTCGACGAGCCCGGCGTGCCCGCTCTTGAGCCAGTCCTGGCGGTCGCGCTCGGCGAGGAGCCCGCGCAGGCGCTCCGCCATCTGGTTGGCCTGGCGTGCGGCGTCGCCGAGCTCGTCGCGCGCCGCCGCCGGGATCGGCTGCGTGAGCTCGCCCTCGCCGAAGCGGCGAAAGCCGGCGGCGAAGTCATCGAGGGTGCGGAAGACCCCGCGGCCGATCCAGATCGTCAGGATGATGACGAGCACGAGGCAGCCCGCGGCGACCACCATGCGGATCTGCGCGCCGGTGCGCTGGACGTCGCTCGCCTTCCGGAACGCCTGCGCCAGCTCGCGCTCGTCGAAGCGCGCGGCGGCGGCGAGCGTCTCCGCGGCCCGTCGCTGCTGGGCCTGCATCGCCTGCATGCCGGCGACGACGTCCTCGCCCGCGTCGCCGTCGATGAGGCGTCGCGACACCGCGAGCGCGGACGCGACGTAGGCGTCGAGCTCCTTGCGGAAGGCGGCCGCGCGATCGGGCTCGACGGCGTCGCCGCCGGCGGCGAGCTGCTCGAGCAGGAGCTGGTGCTGGCGGTGCGCGTCGTCCAGCAGGTCGAGGTCGTTGGCGGCGACGGCGTCCTGCAGGCTGCGGCCGATGCGCTCGAACGTGCCCTCGAGCTGCGGCTTCAGCCCGACCCTCGGGACGAACGTGTCTCGGATGGCCGCGAGCTGATCGTCGACGCGCCGCTCGATGTAGCGGCTCAGGAGGACGAGGGCGAGGAGCGCGAGCGCATCGACGAGGACGATCGCGATGAGCTTCGCGCGAAAGGTCAGCCGCATGCCCTATCTCCCGTGGATGATCTTGGCGCCGCGGAGGTCGACCGAGTCGCTGACGTAGCCGATCGCGCCGGGGTGGGTGAGGACGTACTCGACGACGTCGGCCTCGCTCGCCACCTGCGGCGGCGGCACGCCCCGCCCCGAGAACACCTGCTGGTTCCAGTATCTCCGCACCGCCTGCACCGTGCGTCCGAGGAGGTCCTCCGAGAAGCGGCGGCGTACCGCCGACGACGGACCGAGGTCGACGGGCCGGATGACGAGGGCGTCGTTCCAGCGGGTCCGCTTCTTGAGGAAGGCGTCGGCCACGAACTTGCGATCGACCCGGGTGACCGGCGTCTTCGGATGCGCGATCACCCGCAGCTCGTCGGCGTGACCGGCGGCGACGGTGAGCGCGAGGACGATGAGGACGACGCACGCACGCATGGCGATCAGAAGTACGCGGTCGTCTTGGCCACCAGCATCTGCCAGCGGTTGGACTCCCCGGTCGGGTTCAGGCTCGCGGCCACGTCCGCCGTGCCGCGCAGGTAGTGGCCTTCGAGCTTCACCAGCCAGTGCGGGGTGATGTCGAAGCGGAGCGTCGCCGCGACGTCGTGCTGGTGACCTTCCTTGCCCTCGCGCTGCGCGACGTCCGGGAAGTACACCGCGTAGTAGCCGCCCGGCTGCAGCCACGGCCGCACGCGGAAGGCGGCGAGGACGTACGCGCGCTCGCTGGTCGTGGACCTGTCGGGCGCGAGCATCTGGTCGCTCGAGGTCGTGTCGAGGTGCCAGCGGCTGTACTCGCCGGCGACGAAGAGCCGGTCGGCGCTGTACTCCACGGACGCAACCCAGAACAGGGCGTCGATGTCGAAGCTCACCGGCGCCGGCGCGAGGAGCTCCGACTCGAGCCGCGCCGCCTGGGCGCTCGCGCCGATCCGCAACCCTTCCACCGGCGGCTCCCAGAGGACGCGCGCGCCGATCACGTAGGGGATGTCCAGGGCGACGAGGCGGACGGCCGGGTTGCTGCTCTCGCCGGGGTCGAGGAAGATCGTGCCGCCGTACGCGCGATAGTCGAGCGCGCCGAGCGCGCCGAGGTCGTGGTAGCCGTAGAGCTCGACGCCGGTCTGCGCCAGCAAGAAGTCGCGGTTGCGCGCCGGGTACACCGACTGCGGCAGGAGCGCGACCGGGTGAACCGCGTCGACGTCGACGCTGTCGTTGTAGAGCCCGAACGGGAGCTTCAGGCGGCCCGCGCGGAGCCCGAGCCAGTCGCGCCAGCGATAGTCCAGGTAGAACCAGTCGAGCTTGGCGCTGTAGTTGCCGAGCGGCCCGAGATCGCGGGCGAAGAGCTGCATGCCGACGCGGAGCTCGTCGCCGAGCTGGCGCGTGACGTTGACGCCGGCCTCCGCGAACTCGAAGCTGCCGTCCTCGGTGTCCGCCAGGTAGTTGTTGTCGCTCGTGTAGAGGAAGCCCTGGCTGACGAAGCCGTGGATCGCCACGGATGCCTCGACCGGCTCCCCGAGCTCGTCGGCGTGCGCCGTGGCGGTCGCGGCTGCGAGCCCCCCAGCCCACAGGAGTGCGCGTCGGCGCATGTGATCACGCTACACGCCCGGGCACGGGCTTTCTTCACCCTGCTGCGGTGAGGCCCCGTCTACCTCGCGCGCGCGCGACGGCGCCGCGACAGCGCCGCGATGCCGGCGAGCAGCACCGCGAGCTCCGCCCTCAGCCGTGCGCGCGCGCCCGGTCCCGCGAGGGCGAAGCCGTGCAAGAAGTCGACGAAGGCGTCGTGCGCGACGCGCGCGGCGCGCGGCGGGAGCTGGAGCGGCGCGATCCCGGCGTGGAACAGGGCGGCGAACCGCACGGAGGGTCCGCTCGCCGCCTGCGCGTCGTGCGTGAGATAGCGCAAGAGCTCGCCCGAGCGTCCGAGGAGGCGGACGTACGCGACGGCGAGCGCCTCGAGGCGTCCGCGCCAGCCGCGCGCGGGCCGCGGCGAGAGCCCGGCGTAGACGCGCTCGGCCGCCGCGCGCAGCACCGCGTCGCGATCCGGGAAGTAGTGGTAGAGCGCCATCGGATCGACGCGCAGCCGGCGCGCGAGCGCCCGCATCGTGGTGCCCTCCAGGCCGCGCGCCTCGAGGAGCGCGAGCCCGGCGCCGAGGATGCGCTCCCGGTCGATCACCGGCTTCCGTGGCCGGCCGGCGCTTCGTCGCTTGCGCACCATCGCATTTATTCTACACTATAGAATATGAGCAAAGCGACGACCCACGACATGCGTTGCTCGGTGTACATCGCGACCAGCCTCGACGGCTACATCGCGCGCCCGGACGGCGGGCTCGACTGGCTGAGCGCCGCGCAGCAGACGGGCGAGGACTACGGCTACGCGCGCTTTGCGGCGACGGTCGACGTGGTCGTGCTCGGACGCAGCACGTACGACACCGTGCTCGGCTTCGGCGCCTGGCCGTACGGCGGCAAGCGCGTCGTGGTCATGACGCACCGGCCCGCCGCGCCGCGCCACGGCGAGGAGCTGTTCGACGGCACCCCGGCCGAGCTCGTCGCGCGGCTCCGGGCCGACGGCCACCGGCGGGTCTACGTCGACGGCGGCAGGGTGATCCAGCAGTTCCTCGCCGCCGGCCTCCTGGACGACCTCACGATCTCCATCATCCCGGTCGTCCTCGGGGCGGGCATCCCCCTCTTCGACGGGAGCGAGCAGGCGCTCCTGCTCGACGGCGCCGAGCCCTTCCCGAGCGGTCTGGTCCAGCTCAGGTACCGACTGGCGCCCTGAGGCGCTCATCGATTTGACATCCATCGAATCGGGTGCTATTGATTCGATCGTCATGGATACGCCCGCTCCCCCGACCGACGCCCTGCGCGTCTTCCGCGCCCTCGCCGACTCCACCCGCCTCCGGCTCCTCGCCGCCATGGTCGATCGCCCGCGCTGCGGACAGGACCTCGCCGCCGAGGTCGGCGTGTCCGCCGCCACGGTGTCGCATCACCTCAAGGTGATGAGCCAGGCCGAGCTCCTCACCGAGACGCGACAACCGCCGTACGTCTTCTACCAGCTCGACCTCGGCGCGCTGCAGCGCGCGGTGAAGGCGGTGTCGTCGCCCCAGCGCGTCCGCGAGCTCGCGCCGCCGCCCGACGTCGACGCCGAGACCCGCGACGTCCTCCGCAACTTCTTCGACGGCCCGCGCCTCCGCTCCATCCCGGCGCAGCGCCGCAAGAAGGAGCTCGTGTTCGAGGAGCTCCTGCGCCGGCTGCCGCGCCGCCGCGAGTACGCCGAGGCCGAGCTCAATCGCTTCATCGAGGTCCATCACCCCGACTTCTGCACGATCCGGCGCGAGCTCATCATGGGCCGCTACATGAAGCGCGAGGCCGGCGTCTACCGCCTCGCCGAGCGCGGCCAGGCCGTCCTCGGAGGCTGACTCAGTTCGCGGGCGAGCGCGGGCGCACGTTGACTGGAGGATCCTCACGCTCGAGAGTGGCGGCGCTCCAGACCAGCTGGACGCAACCACTTCCAAGGAGAGCGACACATGAGCATGGCGATGATGTGGCAGGTGATGGGGGTAGCCGTGGGGCTCTGGTGGAACGAGCCGCGGGCGGAGCCCGCGATCCCGTGGGACGAGATGACGGCGCTCCAGAAGCACGTCTCGTTCTTCGACTACGACGGCGACGGCTACATCACGGTGGCCGAGGACTACCGCGGCTTGCGCGCGCTCGACCTCGCTCCGGGCCCGGCGTTCGCCTTCGCGTTCGCGATCAACGGGGCGCTCGGCACGCCGACGATGGGCTACCCGTCGCTGACCATCAGCATCTACGACATCGACGACGGCATCCACGGCAGCGACACGGGCATCTACGACAGCCAGGGGCGCTTCGTCCCCGAGCAGTTCGAGCGCCTCTTCGCCGACTGGGACCGGAACGGCAGCGGCGGGCTCGACCCCGTGGAGCTCGCGGCGCGCACGATCGACGACGCCGACCTCTTCGATCTGTTCGGCGTGACCGCGTCCGCGGCCGAGGTCAGCCTGCTCTTCGTGGTCGCCGCCGAGGACGGCGAGCTGAGCCGCGACCGCATGCGCGCGTTCTACGACGGCACGCTGTTCTTCGAGCTCGAGGCCGAGGGCGGCTGATCCTCGAGGGCGGCGATCACGGCGGCCATGTCGATCGGCTTGACGAGGTGCCGGGCGAAGCCGACCGCCGCCGTCCGCTCGCGATCGTGCGGCTGGCCGTAGCCGGTCACCGCGATGAGGCGCGGCGTGCGCGTCGGGAACCGCTCGCGGATCTGGCGCGCCAGCTCGAAGCCGTCCAGGACGGGCAGCCCGAGATCGAGGACGGCCACCTCGGCGGGGAAGTCGCGCAGCCGGTCGAGCGCCGTGACGCCGTCGAGCGCGGTCGCGACGTCGTAGCCGAGGGTCCGCAGCGACGCGGACAGCATCTCCGCGAAGTCGCGGTTGTCGTCGACGACGAGCACGCGCTTGCCGGCCCGCGCGGACCGCAGCGCGTGCGTCGCGCTCGTGGGCCCGGACGTCGCGGACGCCTGCGGCAGCCGCGGCAGCCGCACGCTGAAGCGGCTGCCCTGCCCCGGCACCCCCGCGCTGCTCGCGCTCACGCGCCCGCCGTGCATCCCGACGATGTTCTTCACCAGCGCGAGGCCGATCCCCAGCCCGCCGTCGGAGCGGTCGAAACTCCGCCGGCCCTGCACGAAGAGGTCGAACACGCGGGGCAGGAGCTCGGCGGAGATCCCGTCGCCGTTGTCCTGCACGTCGATCACGACCTCGGGGCCCTCGGCGCGCGCCTGGACTCCGATCCGTCCGCCGGCCGGCGTGTAGCGCGCCGCGTTCGACAGGAGGTTGGCGATGACCTGCGCGAGCCGCGCGGCGTCCGCGTTCACCAGGAGCTCCCGCGCCAGCTCGAGCGCGAGCTGATGCCGGCGCTGCTCGAGGAGCGGGCTCGCCATCTCCACGGCGCGGGCGACCACGTCGGCGACGTCGACCGGCGCGCGCGCGAGGTCGAGCTTGCCCCGCGTGATGCGCGAGATGTCGAGCAGGTCGTCGACGAGCCGCGTGATGTGCCCGAGCTGGCGCTCGATGACCTCGCGCTCGCGCCTGGAGTGCGTCTCGCCGCGCAGCTTCATCAGCTCGACGGCGGTGGCGATGGGCGCGAGCGGGTTGCGGAGCTCGTGGCCGAGCATCGCGAGGAACTCGTCCTTCGCGCGGCTCGCCGCCTCGGCCTCCGCCCGCGCCTCGATCTCCGCGGTGAACAGCCGCGCGCGATCGAGCGCCTGGGCACACAGCTCCGCCATCGTCAGGAGCAGCCAGCGATCGGACTCCGGGAACGTCCGCGCCTGGCGATAGCGCGCGACCAGGACGCCGACGGCCGCGCTGCGCACGACGAGGGGCAACGCGACCGCGGCCTCGAACCCGCTCCTACGGAGCTCGGCGGCGTGGTGCGGGTAGGCGGCGGCGCCGGCGGCCGCGTTCTCGAAGAAGAGCGCCGTCATGGTGCGCACGGCGTCACACGCCGGGTTCCGCTGGTCGAGCGGGATGGTCGCGAACCCGTCGAGGAACCCGGCCGGATAGCCGTGCCCGCCCACGAGCCTGAGCGCGGCGGCGTCCTCGCGCAGCACGTAGACCGCGCCGCCGCCCGCGTCCAGCTCGAGGAGGCACTCCTGGAGGACAGCCGCGACGACGTCCTGCGGCCGCGTCGCCCGCGAGAGCGCCTGCGCCGCCCGGTGGACCCGCGCGAGCCGGTCGCGGCTGTCCTCCAGGAG
>JAIOII010001112.1 GCA_019912685.1 Kofleriaceae bacterium | reverse complement strand
CGCGCAGCTGCGGCGTCGCGATCAGCTCCTGGGCCGGGATGGCGATCGGCGGGCTGGGGATGTCGTCGGCGGTCGCCGCCAGCGCCCAGTCGGAGCTGGGCACGTCGGGCGGCCGGTTGCACAGGTACGTGAGCAGGTCGTCGCCGTCGAGCAGCTCCATCGTGAAGAAGCACGCATCGCTGTCGACGACGAGATCGTAGAGCGCGACCAGGTTGGGATGCGACAGGTCGGCGAGCCCGCGGAACTCGCGCTTGAGCTGGTAGACCTTCTCGACGTCGGGGTTCGCGATGGTCTTGAGCGCGACGCGCTGGCCGCGCTCGCGGTCCTCCGCTTCGTAGACCACTCCCATGCCGCCCGCACCGATGCGGCGGACCACCTGGTATCTCCCCGTGGCGAGCGCGCCCTCGAGCACTCGGGAAGGATCGTACACGACGCGTGCTCGCCGCGCAGCGGTGAACGGCGCTATCCGCTCCGGAGGCGCCGCGCGACCTGGCTGACCGGGTACACGATGGCGCGGATCCCGTTGCGCGCGCCCGTCGGGACGTACTTCCGCCCGGTGTTGAACATCGAGATGCGGAGCGCGTTGCCGTTCACGGGCAGACGTTGGACCAGCGTCAAGGTGGCGAGCGCGGTCCAGTCGTTGCCACGTCGCCCCTCGATGGTGAACGCGGCGGTGCCGGCGGCGATGTCGGCGTCGAGGCGCGCGAGCCGGTTCTCGCCGTCGCGCGGCTCGGTGCGCGGCGGCCTCGCGCGCAGGGTGACCGACCCGAAGTCGGCCACGCGCCACGGCGTCACCGACGAGTACTCGTTGGCGAGGTAGTCGGCGACCTTCACGTCGCCGATGGTGCCGGGCAGGGACAGGAACGACCTGAACGTGCCGAAGACGAGATCCTGATCGCCGACCGCGAGGTCGTCGGAGAAGTCCTGCTGGCAGCGCACCGAGAAGCCTAGCACGTCCTTGCCCGTCGCGTTCTCCTTGCCGAGCCCGCCGGAGAGGCGCGCGAGGCACGGGCCCTCGAGGCGGCGACCGGCGACGGGATCGATCGCCGTCAGCTGCGCCTTGCAGACGGCGCCGTCGAAGTGGATCGGGCGCGCGCCCTTGAAGAAGGCCCAGAGGAAGATGAACGGCGCCATCACCACGCCGATCGCCATCCCGAAGATGAACAGGATCCTCAACCCGACCGTCTTCACCAGGTCGATCCTACTCCAGAGATTCGCCGATCTCTAAAAACGGATCGAGGCGCCGATGGTCGCGCCGCCCGCCGTGGGCGCCGGCAAGATCTCCACGCGATCGGGCTCGAGGGCGAACGCGAGGACGGCGGCGAGCGCCGCGGCGCCCGCGACGCCGAAGCCGATGTTGGCGAAGAGGGCCTGGCGCTCGCCGCGATCGCGCACCGCCTCGGCCTCGTCGAAGGAGTGCATGTCGCTCGCGGCGTTCAGCGCGGCGAGCTCGTCCTCGGTCTGGCCGACCTGGTAGGCGAAGAAGCCGCCCGCGCCGGCGGCGACGACGGCGAGGCCGGTCCACACCGGCCAGCGGACGATCGTCGGCCATCCGCCGCGGTGGGTCGGCTGCGCGGGCGTGACGACGTCCCCGCCGCCGCGGGGTGGCGTCGTGTCATCGCCCGTCGTCGCGGCGCCGCCCGTGAC
>JAIOII010001111.1 GCA_019912685.1 Kofleriaceae bacterium | reverse complement strand
GTCCAGCGCCGGGACTTCGCCGAAGGCCTGGCCGCGGCCCGGCGGGCGCGCGCGCACGCGCTCCAGGCCACCGCCGTGCTCTCGTACATCTCGGCCGTGATGTCGATCGCCGACATCTCCGACGCGATCGGCGATCGCGCGAGCGCCTACGAGGCGCTGGCGTCGGGCTGGGTCACCACCGGCGACGCGATCGGTGAGGCCGCCGCGCGCCAGGTGTTCGAGCCCAAGCTCGCCGCGCTACGAGACGCGTGGGGCGGCGCCGCCTTCGCCGACGTCCGCGACGCTTACAACGACCGGCGCCGCGCGATCCTGCGCGGCGCCGCCGGCGGCGACGCCGGCGACGGGTCCTGACAGGCGGTCCTGGATCGCCGGCGGCACCTCGGGAAGACCGTCGGCGCCGAGGCCATCCTGCTCGGCGAGCACGCGCAGCCGCCAGTCCCGCGCCGGGGCGTACGACGCGTCCTGCTCGAGCGCGCGATCGAAGAGCGCGAGCGCCTCGTCGAGGCGGCCCTGCTGGAACTCGCACAGCCCCATGTTGAAGAGCGTGACGGGGTGCGGACCGTAGAGGTCGAGCGAGTGCTTGTAGTACGACATCGCCTCCCGGTAGCGGCGCATCGCGTAGTAGACGTAGCCGAGATCGAACGAGACGTCCTTGCCGTCCTTCAGCGGGAAATGGAGCGTCCACACCTTGTGCAGCGCCTCGCGCAGGCGCGTGGCCTGCTCGACGTACGCGTCGGCGGCGCAGCGGTGGAGGTGCTTGGCGAGGCCGAGGAACGTCACCGGATCCCACGACGCCATGCGCAGCACCGAGAGCAGATCGTCGAGATCCATCTTCTCCAGCTGCAGGTGATCGATCAGGCGGAACACGTCGGTGGGACCGACACGCTCGAGGGCTTGGCCGAACGCGAGCCGCGTCTCGCGCAGCGGCTCGCCGTGGCACATCGCGAGCGCGCAGAGCTCGAGCGCCGCGTTGCGGTGCCCCTGCGCGAGCATGAACCCGCCCTGCCCCGCGACCAGCTCGCCGAGCGCGTGGAAGTTCACCATCATCGAGATGCACCCGTTGTGGTGCGCGAGCGACGGATCGCCGAGCGAGAGCAGATCGAGCTCGCGGGCGTGCCCCTTGTCGGCGGAGAGCACCAGCATGCGGCGGCCGGCGATGGCGCCGAGGTGCTCGAGGCAGCGCAGCGCGCCGAGCGGGAACGTGAACGCGGTGTCGCCGAGCCGGCCGCCGTACGCCGCGAGGATCCGGTTCGCGATCGGCTCCCCGGGGTAGTAGGTCGCCGGGTCGGCGATCGGCTTGTACTCGTACTGCACGTCGACCTGCTCGAGCACGTCGCGCGCGCCCTGCTCGCCGGGGCGCGCCGGGCGCGCGATGCGCAGCGTGGCGAGGCCTTCCTCGAGCTTGCCGCTGGCGATGCGGAAGACGTCGTGCGACAGCGAGTCGAAGACGTAGTTGGCGATCACCACGATCGGGTTGGGCGCGCTGCCCGGCGCGAGCCGCTCGCCCGAGCGCTCGAGCACGACCTCGGTGTCACGCTCGGCGTCGAAGCGCGCGAGGTCGAGCATGCCGGCCTTGAAGAAGGGCTGGAGCCGCGGGTGCCGGCGCCACGCCTCGAGGTTCGACTCGGTGAAGTCGGTGAGGACGTAGCGCACCGGCGGCATCGCGAAGGGCAGCTGCGCCGAGATCTCGAGCAGCTTGCAGAGGAAGAGATAGCCGAAGTAGCCGTGGCCGGCGCCGAGCTCGAGGATGTGGACCGGCCGCTTCGGATCGAGCGCCATCGGGGAGCCCGGCGGGGCGGCGACGCAGTCCTGGATGAAGCGCACCGCGATCTGGAGGTACGCCTCGGCGATGTAGGCGTTCGACGTCACGTGCGACGGCACGCGGTTCTCGCTCCACGCCTTGGCGCCGCGGCGATCGAAGAACTCGCGCTGCAACCGCCACGTCGACGATTCCGACAGACGGCGTCCCGACTCGAGGACGTCGCCGTCCGTGGGTTGCTCGCTCATCGTCGGCGAGCATACCATCGCGGTTTCTCGATGAACGTCGCCGACGCGCTGGAGGAGGTCGAGCTCGCGATCGCCGAGGACCGCCTCGGTGACGCGACGCGCTTGCTCGGCGCCGTCGCGCAGCGGCTGGTCGTGGACCCGCCCGCCCCGCTCGAGCTCGCGCATGCCAGCTGGCTCGCCGGCGCGGTGGCGCTGCGCGAGGGCGACGAGCGCAGCTTCGTGGCGCTGTCGCGTCAGGCGGTCGAGGGGCTGCGCCTCGCCGGCGAGGACGCGCGCATGCAGTCGGCGATCGCGTCGCGCGCCGAGCTCCTCGAGCAGCTCGCCGACCTGCAGGAGGTCCAGGAGCGCGGCGCCGCCGGCCTGATGGACGTGCTCGATCGCCAGTGCGCGCGCCTGTGCGAGATGGCGGCGATCGGCGCGGTGATCGACGAGCTCGAGCTCGACGCGGTCGAGAGCGTCCTCCTCGCCGCGGTCGCGCCGCTCACGCGCGCCGGCCGGCCGCTGCGCGCGAACCAGCTCGCGCGCACGTGCTTCGGCGACTCGTACGCGCACGACGAGGCCCTCCTCCGCCTGCGCGACGACAGCCGCCTCGCGCGCGGCCGCGCCCTCGTGCCCACCGCGAAGGGCGAGCTCGCGCTCGCGCCGGAGCTCCTCGCGCGCCTCTACGGCGCGGGTGTCACCCGCCCCCCGTGACGGTGCCAGGCACGCGCACGATTGGCTTAGCCAATTGGCTAAACCAATCGTGCAGGTGCCTGGCACCGCGCGCTGGGGACAGGTGACCATCGGGGCTGTTGCCGGCTACCGGAGGAGTCACGGGTGGTGGGGCGCAAGAGCTTGATGCCGCACGCGAAGGCGCGGCATCGCGGTTGCTGAGTGGGGGCCCATGCGCCGCCACGCCCGCCACCTGCTCCTGGCCGTCCTCGCCTCGACCGCCGCTGCGTGCACGGGCGCGGGCGACGCGGAGCTGCCGCCGCTGCCGCCCGACAACCCGCTGCCGCCGCTGCCCGCCGGCACGGTCGCCGTCGTCGAGCTCTACCCGCTCGACATCTGGGCCCAGATGCTGCCGGCGCACATCGCGGACCTCGACGTCGTGCGCGCCGGCGCGGCGGTCGCGACGACCGGCGGGACGCCCGACGAGCCGATCCGGTACCTCGCGCTCACCGAGGCCGACGCCGGCGCGTACGCGATCACGCTCGCCGCCCCCGATCACGAGCCGCTCACCGTCACCCTCGACTTCGACGGCTCGGGCGAGCTCGACGGCGCCAGGGTCGGCGCCGCGCCCGGCGCGACCGTCTCGGTGAGCCACGAGATGCGCGCGCACGACGGCGGCGACGCGGTGCCCGTCCACTCGGTCTATCTCGGCCTCCGTCACCAGTGGTTCTCCGCCGAGGGCCGCCCGGCGCGCCGCGGCAACCGCGTCCGCCTCCTCATGGACGGCGAGGAAGGCTGGGGCGCGGTCGACCAGGCGCTCGCCTCGGCCAGCGACTCGATCCTCCTCGCGTCGTGGTGGTTCGAGAGCGACTTCGAGCTCACGCGCACCGAGGGCAACCTCACCGCGGCGCAGCGCAGCGCCCGCACGATCATGAGCAAGCTCGAGGCGAGCCCGGCCGAGAAGCGCGTCCTCGTCGGCCAGTTCTGGAGCCAGGACGGCATCCTCTCCGGGGTCACCGTCGACGACGCGCTCACCGCAAAGGGCGCGCGCACGGGCGACAGGTTCGAGTACATGGGGCAGGCCAACCTCACCGAGGGCGTCTTCCGCTTCGAGCTCCCCGGCTTCGAGCTCGGCGAGCGCGTGCGCGCGCTGCACCCCGAGACGTCCGACCGCAGCTTCGACGCCGAGCGGATGGTCGAGTCGCGCGTCGCTCCGCGCGACGTCGACCTCACCGACTGGCCGGTGACGCTCGAGGTGCAGCACGCCTCGTGGCACCAGAAGTTCGCGGTGATCGACGACGTCGCCTTCGTCGGCGGCATGAACGTGAAGTCGACCGACTGGGACAGCTCGCAGCACCGCGTCTTCGATCCGCGCCGCATGGAGCTCGGCGCGAGCGACGCCGCCCGCCAGGACGTGCGCGACAAGGAGGCCCTGCCCGACCTCGGCCCGCGCAAGGACTACATGGTCCGCATCGACGGCCCCGCCGTGCAGGACGTCGCCGACGTCTTCCACCGCCGCTGGGAGCTCGCGCGCCAGGAAGGCGTCGAGTACGCCGACAAGGCGACGCCGTTCACCGTCGACCGCGGTCAGGCCGCGCACGCCGACGGCCTGCAGCTCCAGGTGACGACGACGATGCCCGACCCGCTCTGGGAGCACAGCATCGTCGAGTCATGGCTCAACGCGGTCGCCCGCGCCGAGCACTACATCCTCGTCGAGGATCAGTACTGGCGCGCGCCGATCCTCACCGAGGCCATCCTCCGCCGCATGGCCGAGGTGCCGGCGCTCCAGCTCGTCGTCATCACCAAGCCGATCAACGAGTGGGTCGATCCCGGCTGCGCGTGGAGCTACCGCACCCACGCCCAGCTCGAGGCCGCCGTCCCCGGCCGCTATCACCTCCTCCAGCTGCGCGCGTTCGACACCGTCGTCACCTGGGGCTGGGACGAGACCGAGTCGCGCTTCGCCGACATCGACACGCACTCGAAGCTGCTCGTCGTCGACGACGTGTTCCTGAGCGTCGGCTCCGCCAACAAGAACAACCGCGGCCTCATCTACGAGGGCGAGATGAGCGTCGCGATCAAGGACGCGGCCTTCGTGCGCGAGGCGCGCCGCCGCATCCTCTCGAACCTCCTCGGCCCGGCCGTGGTCGTGAGCGACGACGCGACCCAGTGGACGAGCCAGCTCCTCCAGGCCGCCGCCTGGAACGACGCCGTCCACGCGGCGTGGGACGCCGAGGGCGGAGACCTCAGCCTCGACGGCGCGCCCTTGCCCGCGGCCTACAGCCCGCGCGGCTTCGTGTACTCCCTCGACTTCCGCGACGTCAGCTACTGCTTCCTGGAGGACGTCGGCCCCGACATGACCTGAGCTACACTGGAGGCGTGCGCGCGTTCGGGGTCGGCACGGTCGTCGTCACGCTCGCGGCCGCCGCCGCCTGCGGCGGGGGCGGCGACGACGGCGGCGACTCCCCCGACGGGAGTCCGCCGAGCGCGCGGTTCGATCTGGATGTCGTCGTCGAGTCAGGCATCGTCGCCATCTGGCTGCGCGATCTCGTCGATCCGGTCTGTCTTCCCGAGGACCACTTCGCGCGTGCAGGGGCGTGCGAGCTCTACGGCGACGGATACGAATGTTCCGCGCCCCACGATCCCTGCGCGCGGCGCGTCAGGCTCGAGCGCGATGGCGTGGTCCTGTCCGATGCTCGCCTGTACGCCGGCTACATGCCGGCGGCCCTTCCCTTGGGCCTCCAGGGCGAGGCGGTCGACCTCGTCATCGAGCGGTGCAGCGAGTCGTACCGCATGACGCTGCCGCCGCCGGTGACCGAGGCCGTGATCGTCACCGACATCACCACGGATGGCGACTCGTACCGGGGCACCGTCACCACGCCCGCGGGAACGACGGGGACGCACGCGGAGACGCGCTACGGCCTCGGCGGTCGTGCGTGCCACACGGCGAGCACCGAGCGGTGGACGGTGGGAGCGGACCCGGCGCCCGGCATGCTCCACGTCGGCGCCATCCGCGCGCACGAGCCGGTGACGACGCCGTGGGGCGTCGCCGATGTCTGGACGCTCGCCCGTTCCCCGACGACGTCCGTCCTCGTGCCCCTGACCGAGCTCGCGCCCGGCCGCTGGCGCGTCGGCGTCACGACGCCGCCGACCTGGAGCGTGTGGGTCGACGGCGAACCGTTTGTGGACCAACGATGGCAAGGGCTCGCGTGGGAGCTCCTGATGACGCCCGACGGGCCGTTGCACCAGCTCACCGGCGGCGCCTACTTCGTGTACGAGGCGGGCGCCACCACGGATCGCCTGCGGGTCCTGCTCACCAACGGCTGGCACTCCGCCGACCTCCCGCACGTCACGCCCTCGAACGAGCTCGCGTTCTCGCTCGCCGACGACGGCCGCTTCGAGCTCGCCGTCGGGCCCGTGACCCTCACCAACGAATCCGAGCCCTCGCTGACGCGCGAGCTGGCGTTCACGGTGGCGTGGGACCACGCGGTCATTCCGCGGCCGGTGCCCTGACGACCGTGGCCGGGCACCGTAATCGGTGTACACTCGCCAGACCCACGCAACGATGCAGGCGCGTTACACGATCCTCGAGCGACTCGGCGGCGGCGGCCAGGCGGAAGTCTTCCGCGGCGTCGCCGAGTCGATGCAGGGCTTCAAGAAGCCGGTCGCGATCAAGCGCGTCCTCCCCAACCTGACGTCGAACTCGAAGTTCGTCGCCATGTTCCTCGACGAGGCGCGGCTGTCGCTCAACCTGCAGCACGCCAACATCGTCCAGGTCTTCGACATCTCGCGCGCGCCCGACGGCACGTACTTCCTGGTGATGGAGTACGTGAACGGGTGCGATCTCAAGGCGCTCGTCGAGCGCCAGCTCGCGCGCGGCCAGCGGCTCGAGATCCCGCACGTCATCTACATCATGCTCGAGTGCTGCAAGGGCCTCAACTACGCCCACAACCTCGAGAACCCCGAGACCGGCGAACCGCTGCACATCGTCCACCGCGACATCTCGCCGCCCAACATCATGCTGTCGCACAACGGCGAGGTGAAGGTCGTCGACTTCGGGCTGGCCAAGGCCAACAGCCAGATCGAGATCACCGACCCCGGCGTGGTGAAAGGCAAGTTCGCGTACCTGTCGCCCGAGGCGGCGTCGGGGCTCGCGATCGATCACCGCACCGACGTGTTCGCGCTCGGCATCCTCCTCTGGGAGATGTTCACCGGGCGCCGCCTGTTCTACGCCGACACGCCGCTGCAGACGGTCGAGC
>JAIOII010001110.1 GCA_019912685.1 Kofleriaceae bacterium | reverse complement strand
CGTCGCGCAGCGCCTCGTCGCGACCGGCCTCGTCGGCGAGCGCCACGTCCTGCTCCACTGCTCGGGCGCCCACGCGGCGACCGAGGCGTTCGCGTCGGTCGCCGGCAAGATCGGCGGCGCCGGCACGCTCCATCCGCTGCGCGCGATCTCGGATCCGCGCGCGACGATGCGCGCGTGGAAGGGCACCGTCTTCGGCGTCGAGGGTGACGGCCCCGGGCGCGTCGCCGCCAACCACCTCGCCGCCAAGCTCGGCGGCACCGCGCTCGCGCTCGACGGCGCGGCGATGGTCCGCTACCACGCGGCCGCCGCGATCGCGTCGAACTACGTCGTCGCGCTGCTCGACGCGGCGGTCGGGCTCCTGCGCTCCGCCGGCGTCGACGACCAGGCCGCGATCGACGCGCTCGTCCCGCTGGCGCAGAGCGCGGTCGCCAACGTGGGTGACAAGGGGCTGGCGCAGGGCCTCACCGGGCCGATCCGCCGCGGCGACTCCGGAACCGTGGCGCGTCATCTCGCCTCGCTCGCGAACGATCCCGCGCTCCACGAGCTGTATCGCGTGCTCGGACGTCGCGCGCTCGGGCTCGCGCAGGCCGCGGGTGCGGCGGCGCCCGAGGATCTCGCGGCGATCCAGGCCTTGCTGGCCGATTCCGCCGGAAGCGCCTGACCGGGCGATTTCCTGTCGACGCGCCTGAATCGGAGAGGCTACTCTCGCGTCTCCACGTCGTCTGGAACGGGAGGATCCATGTCCCTGCGCTCGCTGACCGTGCTCGTGGTCTCGATGGCCTTCGGCCTCACCGTCTTCGCTCGCACCGCGGAGGCGCAGAAGGGCCCCGAGCGGGTCTTCGGCGGCAAGATCATGGTGTCGGACAAGAAGTACCCGTCGTACGCGAAGAGCGTCGGCGCCTACATCTCGCAGATCAAGAAGCAGTCGAAGTCGAAGTTCTGGGAGGACAAGAAGAACCAGCGCTGGAAGATCCACTTCGCCGCGTTCTTCAAGGCGCCGCTCAACGACATCGAGGTCGTCGTCAAGCTCTACGACGTCGGCCGCGGCACGCGCACGCTGCTCGCGAGCTTCGAGCAGTTCCTCGACCAGCGCGGGCAGCGGGCGCTCCTCTCCAACTTCACGCTCGAGCGCAAGCACGTCGGCGTCAACAAGCGCGTCCTCATGGTGCTCGAGGTGCGGGGCAAGACCGTCGCGACCGGCCGCTTCGACCTCCTCGGCGAGGAGGAGCGCTACACCGGCAAGGTCGACTTCAGCGACGAGGACACGAAGAAGAACGACGACGAGTGAGCTGATGTCTTGGTGAGCCGGAGTGCTCATTACGCAAGGAAGGCCTCGGGCATCAGACCTCAGGTCCCAGACGAAGAAGGCCTCAGGATCCCCTCCTGAGGCCTTCTTCTTTCTTCCTGATGCCTGATGCCTGAGGCCTTCCTTGCGTAAAGGGCACTTCACCTCACAGGCCTCAGATCGAGGCCTTCCTTGCGTAGAGGGCACAGTGCCTCAGCCATTGATCCGAGGTGGGTAACTCTGCTACGCCGTCGCCCATGGAGCAGGGGGCACCCATGCGTTCGAGACTGCTGGCGAAGCTCGCGTTCGCGCTCGTGATCGGGGCGTTCGCCGCCACGGCCGCGGCGCAGCCGCGCGGGCCGAAGAAGCCGAAGAAGGTGAAGGTCGACGTCGCCGCGCTGAAGGTGGCGTTCCTCGGCGGTGACGCCGAGAAGAGCAAGGCGGCGGCGGTCGAGCTCGGCAAGACCGACGACGCCGCCGCGCATGCCGTGCTCCTCGACGGGCTCGGCACCGGGCTCCACCCCGACGTCGCCGCCGCCGCGCTCACGTCGCTCGCGGCGTCGCCGCGTCCCGGTGATCTCACGACGCTCGGCCGCTACGTGCGCGCGCGCAACACCGCGGTCCGCGTCGCGGCCGTCCGCGCGCTCGGCGGCCACACCGACGCCGGTCCGACGATCCTCGCCGCGCTCCGCGATCACGAGGAGTCGGTGCGCGCCGCCGCCGCCGAGGCGGTCGTCGCGCGCAAGCCGAAGGGCGCCGCCGAGCCGCTGCTCGCGCTCCTCGACAAGGGCGAGCTGCCGGCGGCCAAGGCCCTCGCCGCGATCGCCGACGCCGACATGGCGCGCGTCATCGGCGAGCACATCGGCACCGCGCCCGACGGCGCGCTCGCCGTCTGCCTGGGCGCGATCCTCGTCCGCCCCGACTTCGCCAACGAGGCCGCCAGGGTGCAGGTCGTCCGCACGCTCGCGAAGCTCGCCGGCCCCGAGGCGATCACGGCGCTCGGCGACTACGTCGACGCGACGCCGGCGACGCCGGTCAAGCAGTCGCGCCGCGAGGCAGAAGCCGCGCTCAAGCAGAAGCTGGGGGACGAGTGACCATGCGTACGTCCAGTATCGGGATCGTTCCCCGTCTCGCGCTGCTCCTCGGGCTCGCGCTCGTCGCGAGCTGCGGCCCCAAGACGGTCTTCGGCCTCACCTCCGACGACAACAACGCCGACGCGCTCGGCAAGGCGCTCGCCGTCCGCAAGCTGCCCACCGCGCCGCAGGTCCGGAACTCGACCGGCAGGCCGCTCGTGCTCGCCGTGGCGAGCGGCTCGCCCAAGAAGCTCGTCGCGTGGGACGCCGACGCGGGCAAGGCGCTCTGGACCGTCGACGCCGACGTCCAGTCGCGCGTCGCGGTCGCCGGCGATCTCGTCGTCGCGCGCGAGGGCACCAAGGTCGTCGTCCGCAACGTGAACGACGGCAAGCAGCGCGGCGCGATCAACCTCGGCGGCGAGCTCGTCGGCGCGACGACCGACGGCGAGCTGGTCTACGTCACCTGGCAGAGCCAGGGCGCGACCCGGCCGGTGTGGACGATCGCCGCGTACTCGCCCGACGGCGGCGAGCGCTGGCGCAACGACGCTCCCGGCGCGCTCGGCGCGCCGTCGGCGCAGGGCGGCCTCGTCTTCTCGCCGTTCCTCAAGCAGTGGCTCGCCGTGCTCGATGCCCGGACCGGCGCTCAGCTCACCCGCGTCCGCGGCATCGACGAGGAGATCGCGTTCGTCCGCACGACCAGCGACGCCACGTGGTTCGGCTCGAAGGCCGGCATCTTCCGCCTCGACACCCGGGCGGCGTCGGGCACGCGCGCCGGCTCGACCTACGGCACGACGACCCTGCCGCCGCAGCTCGCGTCGGCGACGTACGCGCGCGACGCGTTCGATCCGGTGCAGGCCGGGTACACCGCCTACGACCGCAAGCGCGTCCTCTGGCGCGCCGCTCCCGCCGGCGACACGTTCGCCTTCGAGGGTGACACCGTCGCGGTGCACTTCTTCCGCTTCGTGTTCGGCTTGACGCGCGCCGGCGAGCTCCAGTGGGCCTACAGCCACCCGCGCGTCGAGCTCGTCGCGTCGGAGCACGCCGGCGGGGTCGTCGTCGCCATCGGCGCCGACGGCTCGCTGGTCGCGCTCGATCCCGCGACCGGCGCCACGCGCGCGTCGCAGAAGCTCGACGTCGGCGGACAGATCCTCGGCGCCACCTTCGACTGCGACGGCTGGGCGCCGGCGGGCGACGGCGAGCCGCCGGCGACGGTGCAGGCGCTCGTCGCGATCGCGCGCGACCGCGATCGGCGCTTCGACGAGATCAAGCAGTACGCGGTCCAGGTGCTCGCCAGGCTCGAGGGCGCGGACGTGGCGAAGGACCTCCTCGCGATCGTGCAGGACGGCCGCACGCCGGCCAAGCTGCGTGAGTCCGTGATCGAGCTGCTCGTCGCCCGCAAGGACCCCAAGGGGCTGCCGGCGCTGCTCGTCGCGCTGGAGCCGCGGTACGACTACATCACCGGGGCCGAGCCGGCCGCGGTCGGCGTGATCGCGCGCGCGATCGGTGGCCTCGGCGAGCGTGACGTGGCTGACGCCGAGCGCGCCCGCGCCGTGAAGGCGCTCGTCGCCCACGCGGACGATCCGGCGACGTCGACCACGGATCGGCTCGAGGTGGTGCGCGCGATGATCGCGATCGGTCGCGGGTCGGAGCGCGCGTGGGTGCGCAGCCAGCTCGTCCTCGAGCGCGCCGACCCCGCGTTCGCGCGGGAGGAGAAGCTCGTCGAGGTGATGGTGGCGTCCCTCGCCGCCGGGGGCCCCGAGGACCGCGAGACGCTGCGGTACGTGGCGACGGACGCGCGCTCCGCCGCCTCCGTGGCGCAGGCGGCGCGCGCCGCGCTGGCGGCGAAGTAGCGCCCGCGACAGTGCTACGCTAGGGCGTGCCCGAGCGGCGCTTCCGGATCATCGTCTGCCGCGGGCCCGAGTGCGGCGATCGGCGCAACTCGCGCGCCGTGCACGAGGCGTTTGCGCGACAGATCGCCGCACAGGATCTCGGCGGCCGCTGCCAGCTGGACTGGCAGAGCTGCTTCGGCCGGTGCTCGCAGGGGCCGAACGTCCTCGTCCGCGAGCTGCCGGCGGCCGAGGCGCCTCGCCCCCGCTTCGCCTTCGCCGATCTACCGCCGTCGCGCGGAGGCGGACCGCGGCTGGCGACGGCGCTGTATAATCGGATGGATCCCGTGAAAGTCGTCGAGGTCGTCGCCAGACACGTGATCCAGGGGGCCGTCGTCGGACGCTTCATCGAGCGCCCCGACGCGACCGTCCTGTCGTCGCCGCCTCCTCCGCCCGGAGAACCTGATGTCTAGTCGTCACTCGCTGGCCGCCGTCTGCGTGGCCCTCGCGACCCTCGCCCTGGGGGCCTGCAAGAACGCTCCCGCCAAGGACAAGCCCGAGACCCTCGCCAAGCTGAAGGATTGCGAGGACCGCACCGCTGGCCTCGCCGACAAGGATCGGCTCATCCAGCAGTACGAAGCCGAGATCGCGCGCCTCAAGCTCGAGGGCGGCGCGAAGGAGTTCGTCTTCACCATCGACGGCGACGCGCTCGCGCTCAAGTCGCGGCCGCAGGGCGCCGGTGGTCCGCCCATCGACGACAAGACCGCCGCGGCGATGTCGCAGAACTTCATCGACGTCGTGAACAAATCGCGCGGCGCGATCCAGAAGTGCTACGAGCAGGCGCTCAAGAAGAACACCGGGCTCCAGGCGAGGACCATCTCGCTCACGGTCTCGGCGAGCTTCCAGCCCTCGGGCGCGTACTCGAAGAGCTCGTTCCATCCGGTGCTCGGGGATGCGTTCGACGGCTGCATGAAGGGCGTCGCGACCCGCTGGAAGCTGCCGGCGGCGTCGCAAGGCATGACGTTCCAGGCGACCGTGTCGCTGTCACCGAACTGAGGCCCACCGGCCGAGCAGGCAATGTCCGCCAAGCGTCCCATCCGCGATCTCGAGCGCGACCTCAAGCGCGAGCCCCAGAACCTGGCGCTCCGCCTGACCCTCGCTGCCGCGTACCGCGAGGCGGGGCGCACGGGCGACGCCGTCGAGCTCTACCGGACGGTCGCGCGCGCGTACCTCGAGCAGGGGAGACCGGGGCAGGCGGCCGCCGTGTGCAAGAGCGCGCTCGAGATCGCGCCCGTCGACAGCGAGCTCTACGGGATGCTGCATCACCTCGAGCGGTCCGCGTCGCAGACGCAGCCGCCGCCCTTCGCGGCGGCGGCTGCGTCTGCGA
>JAIOII010001109.1 GCA_019912685.1 Kofleriaceae bacterium | reverse complement strand
GCTGATCACTCCGCGGCCGGCGGCGCGTCGGGCCAGTCGCCGCCGCGCGCCGCCCACGCGTCGAGATCGAGCTCGAAGCGCCACGTCCCCCGCCGCGTCGGCGCGTCGAGCGCCTGCTCGAGCCGCGCGATGAACTCGGCGCGCGGGATCTCGTACGCACCGAGCCGCGCGAGGTGATCGGTGTGCACCTGGCAGTCGACGAGCGTGATGTCCCACGCGTCGAGCTGCGCCACCGACGCCGCGAACGCGATCTTCGAGGCGTCGGGCGCGTGCGCGAACATCGACTCGCCGAAGAAGCACGCGCCGAGCGACACGCCGTAGAGACCGCCGACGAGCGCGTCGTCCTTCCACGCCTCGAACGAGTGGGCGAAGCCGAGCTCGTGCAGCCGCTTGTAGGCTGCCATCATGTCGGGCACGAGCCAGGTGCCGTCCTGGCCGGGGCGCGGCGTCTGCGCGCACGCCGCGAGCACGTCGGCGAACGCGGTGTCGACGCGCAGCTCGTACGGCTTGCGCCGGATCGCCTTGCGCAGCGACCGGTTGATGACGAGGTCGCGCGTCTCCATCACCATCCGCGGATCCGGCGAGTGCCAGAGGATGGGCAGCTTGGGCCCGTACCAGGGGAAGATGCCCTTCGAGTAGCCGAGCAGGAGCCGCTGCGGCGTGAGGTCGCCGCCGACGGCGAGCAGGCCGTCCTCGGCGAGATCCACCGACGGAAAAATCAGGCGTTTATCGAGCCGGAAGACCGGCATTGGTCCGAGTCTACCGCGGGTCGTGATAGAGGAGCGGCATGCGGCACGGAGCGCTCGTGGTGTGGTTCGCGGTGACGGCGCTGGTCGCCGGCCTCCTGGCGACCGGGCTGCGCGCCGAGCGGGTCGTGGGCGCGACCGCGCCGTCGCTCATCTTCGACGTGGCGATCCCGCACGAGGCGTTCGAGGAGCTGCGCGCCGATGACGTCGAGCGCTCGTGGCGCCGACGCCTCACCGCCTACGACGTGCAGACGGAGCTCGGCCCCGACACCGGCGACGGCGACGACGCGATGAGGGTGCGGGTGACCGTGATCGGCGCGGACGGGTCGAAGCGGGACGCCGTCCTCGCGGCCCTCACCTCGAGCGCGCGCCTCGAGCTGGTGTTCGTGGCCGAGGGCGATCGCGCGATGCAGCGCTGGTACGCGGCGGTCCGCGCGGGCGAGCTCCCGGACGCCGCCGGCGCGGGCGACGTCGAGGCCGAGCTCGACGCCTGGATGGTCGAGGACACGGGCTCGTTCGTCGAGGATCCCTACCTCCGCGCGCCCGATGCCGCGGCGCTCGCGCGCGCGGTGGCGGCGCTCGAGGAGCGCTACCCGCTGGCGCCCGACCAGCGCATCGGCTACGAGCGCGTCGAGCCCTATCCCGGCGCCGACCGGATGGAGCCATACGTCCGCACCTACCTCCTCGAGCGGTACCTCCTCCTCACCAACCGCGACATCGCGGAGGCGTCGGTCACGTACAGCCGGTACACCGGGATGCCGGAGGTGATGGTCGAGCTCACGGACCGGGGGGCGCGCGCGTTCGGCGACGCGACCGCCGCCAACGTCGGCCGCAAGCTCGCCATCCTCGTCGATGGCCGCGTCGTGTCGGCGCCGGTCATCCAGGGCGTCATCCGCGGTGGGCGCGTGAGCATCACGATGGGCGGCGGCGATCCGCCGCGCATGGAGCGCGAGGCCGCGGACCTCGCGGCGGCGCTGGGATCCCCGACGCAGTTGCCCGCCGGGATCGAGGCGCGGCTCGTCGCGGTGAACGACCGCCCGATGGGGCTCGTGTGGGCGCTGCGCGCGCTCGCCGCGCTGCTCGCGGGCGCGGTCGCGGTCGTGATCGCGATCCAGTCGAGGCGCCGCCGCTGGTTCACGCGCGCGCCCGAGGTCGCGCGCGGCCGCGAGCGCTGGGACGCGCTCGCCATCCCGGCGCTCGTGACGTTCCTCGTGCCGGCGCTGCTCTGGTACGCGGCGCAGGACTTCCCGCTGCCGGGCATCAACCCGGTCGAGCTCGCCAGCGTGCTGCAGGGCGACGCCTCGATCGCCGCGCGTGCCTCGCTGGGCGTCTTCGCCCTCGGCATCATGCCCGTCGCCAGCGCCTTCATCCTCGTCGAGCTCTACGCGATCCTCGTCGAGGCGCTGGTGCCGGCGCGCCGCGGCCGACGCCTCGGGACGCCCGCCGATCGCCGGAGGCTCGATCGCGCCGCGTGGATCCTGGTCGGCGTGCTCGCGCTGCTGCAGGCGTACTTCCTGGCCTCCTACATCGAGGGGCTGGATCGCGGTGGCACCCAGATCCTCGTGACCCGCGGCAAGGGGCTGAAGTGGCTCCTGGTCGTCACCCTGGCCGCCGGCGTGATGGTGCAGATCACCGCCGCCGAGCTCATCAGCCGCCGCGGCCTCGCCAACGGCTACCTCGTCCTGCTCGCGAGCGCGGCGGCCGTCGATCTCGCCGGGCTCCTCGCGCCGAACGCCGATCCGCGCTTCCTCGATCCCGACCGGCCGGCGGCCGAGCTCTTCGTCGCGATCGCCGCCGCCGCCGCCGCCGTGACGATCATCAGCACGCGCGTGCGCTCGGGCGAGCGCGGCCCGCGCTTGCCGTACACCGGCGTCGTCCCGGCGTCGCTCGTGCGAGGCGGGCTCGGCCTCGTCGCGCTCGCCGCGCTCTGGTCGGACGAGAT
>JAIOII010001108.1 GCA_019912685.1 Kofleriaceae bacterium | reverse complement strand
TCACCGGCGAAAGCGGAACCGGCAAGGAGATCGCCGCGCGCACGTTGCACGGGCTGTCGGAACGGGCCGACCGCCCCTTTGTCGCCATCAACTGCGCCGCTGTCTCGGCCGAGCATCTGGCGGACGAGCTCTTTGGCGCGGTCGAGGGCAAGACCTACCGCAAGGACGGGCTGTTTCTGCACGCCGACGGCGGTACGCTGTTCCTCGACGAGGTGGCGCAGCTGCCGCAGCAGGTGCAGGCGGGGCTGTTGCGCGTGCTCGAGGATCAGCGCATCCGCCCGCGCGGGGCCGAGCGCGAAATCCCGCTCGACCTGCGATTCCTTTTCGCCACCAACGCCGACCTGAAACGTGCCGTGGCCGACGGGCGTCTGCGGGCCGATCTCTATCACCGCATCAACGTGGTCGGCATCGAGATGCCGCCGCTGCGCCGCAGGACCGAGGATATCGGCCCCCTCGCGGCGCTGTTCATCGGCGAGATTTCCCGCGCCCTGGGCCTGCCGGAGCTGGAACTGAACGACGAAATCCTGCTCAAGCTCAGCCGCTACGACTGGCCGGGCAACGTGCGCGAGTTGCGCAACCTGATCGAGCGGTCGATCATCCTGGGCGGTTTCGTCGAGGAATTCGCCGGCCCCGGCACCGTTACGGGCGATGCCGCCATGGAGACGCTGGAACTGGTCGAGCAGCGGCACATCCTGCATGTGCTCGACGCCTGCGGCGGCAACCGCGCCGAGGCCGCGCGGCGCCTCGGCCTCTCGCGCGTGACCTTGCTCGACCGCATGAAGCGGCTGGGCATCGGCTGACTCACGGGATCCGAGCTCACCACAGATTGTTGGTCGAGGTCGGGTACCAGTTCTTCCCCGGGTTCTGGCACACCTCGACGGCCCCGGTGCCCTGCATGATCAGCTCGAAGCGGATCGGGATCGACCACAGCGTGCTCGTGTTGAGCACGTGCATGTGGAGGTGCGGCCCGGTGGAGTTGCCCGTGTTGCCGACGAGCCCGAGGTAGTCGCCGCGGTGGACCTCGTTGCCGACCCAGACGGCGGGGGTGTTCGTGATCATGTGGGCGTAGAGGGCGACCGTACCGTCGTGATGCCGGATCGCGACGAAGTTGCCGGCGAACGGGCAGTTCGTCTTGTCGATCCAGCCGGTGCAGTTGACGGTGACGTCGCTCACGACCTGAACGACCACGCCGCCGCGCGCGGCGTGGATCGACGTGCCGCTCGGGCTCCCGAAGTCGTACGCGTAGGCCTGGCTGCCCTGGTGGGTGTAGCTGCCGAAGTTGCCCTGCGTGACGTGAGTCGTGTGCATGGCGTCGAACGGCAGGCGATAGAGGCAATGCGGCTCACCTCCGCAGTCGGCGATGCCGTCTCGGGTCAGCTCGGGAACGCGGCAGCTGTAGCGGAACGGCGCGCCGTTTCGCCAGCTCTTGATGTGCGGCCACATCACGCCCGACGGCTGGTCCACGCCGGTCCAGTGGGGATTCGGCAGGCCCTGGCTCGGCCAGATCGGAAAGAAGTCGTAGTTGCGGATCGCGAACTGTTCGTACTGGTGGATCGTCTGCAGGCCAGGCGACGGCGCGCCGTTGATGATCGGATGGCCGGTGGCCAGGATCGTCTGGGTGGTGTTCGGGTCCGGGTTCGCGAAGTGCAGCGTCGCCCCGTTCATCATCGTGGTCTGGTGCCCGGTCAGATCGTCATCCTCCAGGGTGAACAGCACCTTGCTGTAGTCGATCGCGCAGTAGTAGTTCCGGGGGAGGACGTAGAGCGGATAGGTGTCCGTCGTGACCAGCTTCGGCTGGGTGCAGGTCGAGGGCAACGGCGTGCCGTTCCAGGTGCAGCTCGTGTGGTATCGCTCGGCGGTCAGCGTGCCCGGCAGGATGGTGCTCATGTCCGCGGGCAGCTTGATCGGCGTGGTCGCGGACGAGACGTCGAGCGCCAGCGTCTTGGTCTTCCACCCGACCCCGTTCTTCCAGTACTTCAGCTTCAGCCGGTACGAGAAGTAGTCGTTCGTGCCGATGCCGCCCTGATCGCATTCGCTGTCGGTCGCGGAGAGGCGCATGCCCTGCTCGAGCCAGTAGCCGTAGCCGTGGTCGGCATATCCGGCCGGATCGTGGAGGACGAGCCCCGCGTTGCCCACCGGAGCCTGGTTGGGCACGAACGCGAGCTGCAGGCACTTGCTCTTCTGGATCAGCACTTGCTCGTTGATGAGGCCCGGACTCTCGACCACGATCGCCCCCGACCGCAGGCCGCCGCCGACCTCGACGAGCTGCACGGTGACGTCGCTGCCGAGGACGATCGCCGGAACGCTCTCGAGGTCGTGCACGGCGAGAGTGGTCCCATCGGTCAGGGTCATGACCCGGCTCGCGCCGTCGTAGGCGGCGACCTCACCGCGGATCGATCCCCGCGGCCGCACCTCCCGACAGAGCCGTTCGTAGTCTCCGCCGATGCGCTCGAGCGTCGCGGCGAGCTGCTCGAGCTGGGTGCCGCGCAGGCGCCAGCCGGCGAGCTCGGCGCCCTCCGCGTGGATGTCGTCTTCGATGCGCCCGGCGACCGCGACCTCACCCGCGTGGCGCGCCCGCGCGTCGATCTCGGCGGTGACGCCGCCGAGCGCGTCGCGCAGCGCGCCCGTCGCGTCGCCGAAGCGCTGGCTCGCGCCGCAATTGTCGCCGCGGCCGATGTCGTCGAGCGCCTGGTCGCCGGCGATAAGCGCGCGGTCGAGCGACGCGCGCGCCGGCTCCAGCGACGGGGCGTCGTCGAGGTCGGCCGCGAGCGAGTCGATCGCAGCGCGCGGCGCCGTCCACAGCGGCCAGGGATCGGCCATGAGATCGCTGACCGAACAGCCGCGCACGGCGGTTGGATGCCGCGGGCTGACGAACACGCTGTCGAGGCATGCGTCGTCTCGGTCGAGCACGCCGTCTGCGTCGCGGTCACCGCGGCCGTCATCGAGCTGGTCGGGGACCTCCCGCGCCGCGGGCGTCGTCTCCAGAGGTTCGCCCGCGCATGCGACGAGCGAGATGATCGGAAGGAGTCTTCGCATGCGCCGGTGGAGACGCCGGTCTGCCAGGTGTTACGCGGGAATCGCGGGCTGGGCATCGCGTAGCGAAGTCTTAAGAAACTCGTACGGAATACTTAGGAGCGGGGGCTCGGGGCGCTCCGTAGAGTGGCTCGCATGAACCGAGCCTCGCTTCTCCCCCTCCTCGTCCTCGCAGCCGGCTGCGGCGACGAACCCGCGACCTTCCCCGACGCCGGCCCGGCGCCCGACACGGGCACGCCCATGACCGTCGAGCTCCCGCCCGCGCCCGCCGACTGGCTCGTCCTCTTCGACCGGTCGGTCTCGTGGGAGACCCGCGCCGATCGCTTCCAGGGCCTGAAGGACGGCGTCGCCGCCTTCCTCGCCGGGCGCAGCGCCGAGGTCGAGCTCGCGATCACGTCGTTCCCGCGCGGCTACGACGCGTTCGCGTCGTGCGACGTCCGCGACTTCTCGACCGTCGAGCACGCGTGGCCCGCGAGCGACGCCACCATCACCGAGGCGCTCGCCGGCTGGGACCCGACGCACATCGGCAGCACGCTCGGGCCCGCGCTCGAGGGCGCCGGCGTGATCGCGCGCGAGCGCCGCGCGGCGCGTCCCGGTCGCTCCACCTCGATCGTCCTGCTCACCGACGCGTCGCCGGGCGAGGACGAGACGTGCGAGACCAGCGAGTGGTCGGCCGTCGCCGCGATCGCCGCCGACGTGTTCGCCGCCGGTCACGGCCCGAACGTCCACGTGATCGGCGTCCTCGGCACGGCGATCCCGGTCGACCACCCCGTGAAGGTCGGCGGCATCGCCGGCGCCGGCGGCGGCTACGCGGCGTTCGTCAACGGCAGCCAGCTCGACGTCGCCACCTCGTCGCACCAGGCGCTGCGAGATCTCGAGGCGCGCGCCGCGATCTGCACGCGCGCGCTGCCGGCGGGCTTCGCGCCGGAGACGCTCACGGTGACCTCGCCCGACGGCACCGTCACCCAGCTCGGCCGCGTCGCCGACGCGTCGGCGTGCGTCGGCGCCGCGTTCTACCTCGACGATCCCGACGCGCCCACGACCGCCACCCTGTGCAGCGGCGAGCGCGGCGTCGGCGGCGTCTGCGAGCAGACCTTCGTGCGCGCGCTGCTCGCCGGCGCGCCGACCGTCACCGCGCGCTAGCCGACCCCGACGCGGGGACGAGGAACGAGCGCGCGAGGTGCAGGAGCCAGCGCTCGAACGTCTTCACCGACCAGCCGCGCTCGACGACGAGGTGCTCGTACGACGACGGCGCGGACGCCTCCCACAGGACGTCCGCGACCTGGCGCGCGGTCCAGTCGGGCGAGAGCTTGCCCTGCTCCTCGATCACGCGGAGCACCTCGGCGAAGCCGCCCCGGCGCTGGCGCATGCGGTCCTCGAACGCGGCGGCGGCGTCGGGGTCGGTCGGCGCCAGGCGCAGGAGCGCGAGGGCGACGCCGTGGATCCGGGGCTCGTAGCTCGCGGACAGGCGGAGCATCTGCTCGAGCGCGTCGACGGGATCCGGGTTGGCGCGGATCTCGGCGATCCTGGGCGTGAGCTCGAGCTCGTCGTCCATGTGGGCGACCAGCGCGGTGAGGAGGCCGCCGCGTGACCCGAAGTGGAGATAGACGCTCTGCCGGGTCACGCCGGCGTCGGCCGCGATGTCCTCCAGGCGCGCGGGATCACCCGGCTTCGCGAGGCGGTCCCACGCGGCCTGGAGGATCGATCGACGTGTGCGTTCGCGTTTGCTTGACATGGCGTAAAGTTTCTGCGAGAGGAACTATACACGACGTAAAGAAATGAGGCCAGTCATGTCAGTCCCGCCCATCATGGATGAAGCGAAGTTCGAACGCGATCGCCTGGAGCTCTTCCGCGCCCATGGCTTCGAGGGCCAGAGCCGGTGGCTCGCCGACGCGAGCCTGGGGATCCGCACGTACGCGATCGCGCGCGGCGAGAGCCGGTGTCCGACGCTCCTCGTCCACGGCGGCATCGCCGACGCGAGCGTGTGGTACCGGATGGCCGGTCACCTCGCCGGTCCCGTCGTCATCGTCGACCGCCCCGGGCATGGCCTGACCACGGGCATCGACTACACCGGGCTCGACTACCGGCAGCATGCGGTCGCGTGGATGAAGGGCGTCGTCGACGCGCTCGGCGTCGAGCAGGTCGATCTCGTCGGCAACTCGATGGGCGGCTACTTCTCGGCGGTGTTCGCGCTCGCTCACCCCGAGCGCGTGCGCCGCGTCGTCCTCGCCGGTGCCCCCGCCGGCGCCGATCGCGAGCTGCCCGCGTTCCTGCGCATGTGGGGCCGGCCGATCATCGGCCACCTCATCAGCGCGATGATGCGCGGGACGAAGACGCCGGCCGACATGCGCAAGCGCGTGTTCGCGTCGATGTGCGCGCACCCGGAGCGCATCTCCGACGAGGCGCTCCACGTGAAGCTCGCCGCCGGCACCAGGCCGGGCTGGCACCCGATGGTGCGCTCGATGATCCGCGCGGTCAGCGATCTCGGCGGCTGGCGTCCGGCGCTGTCGATCCGTGAGGCGATGACCGAGCTGGCGGCGCCGACCCTGTTCGCGTGGGGCGACAAGGACAGCTTCGCGCCGCCGCGCTCGGGCGAGGAGCTCGCCGCGCGGATGCCGGCGGCGCGCGTCGAGGTGCTCGCCGACGCCGGGCACCTGCCGCAGCTCGATCAGCCCGAGGCGCTCGCGACGTGCATCAATCGCTTCCTCGCGGGCGCCGCGGATCGCCCGCTCCACGCCGTGGCCGGAGGCGCGTCGTGAAGCGCGCGCTGACGATCCTCGGCTCGCTCGTCGGCCTCGTGCTGCTCGCCGGCGCGGGCTTCGTCGCCTACGTGCAGATCGCGTACACCGTCGACTATCCCCGGACCCCGTTGCCGGCGATCACGGCGCGCACCGACGCCGCGACCATCGCGCGCGGCGAGTACCTCGTCCACGCGGTGGCGCACTGCTCCACCTGCCACGGGCCGGCCGACCTCATGACCCAGCGCCAGCTCGACTTCAGGCAGCCGCTCGTGGGCGGGTTCACGTGGGAGCTCGGTCCCCTCGGCCTGTTCGGCTCGTTCACGGCGCGCAACCTCACGCCGCACGCGACCGGCATCGGCGCCATGAGCGACGGCCAGCTCGCGCGCGTGATCCGCCACGGCGTCGACTCGCGCGGCAAGCTGTCGCCGATGATGCGGATCGCGGTCGGCCCGATGTCCGATGAGGACCTGACCGCGATCATCTCCTGGCTGCGCGCGCAGGCGCCGGTCGAGGCGCGACGGCCGAGCTACGAGCTCGGCTTCCTCGGCAAGGTGGCCGCGCTCGACTTCCGACCGCGCCTCGATCCGCCCCCGGCGCACGTGCCCGAGGGCGAGCTCGGCGTCGCGCGCGGCAAGTACCTCGCCGAAGGCCCCGCGGCGTGCGTCGGGTGCCACACGCCCGCCGATCCGATCGCGGGGTTCGCGCGCTCGGGGCCGCTGTTCTCCGGCGAGGCCGAGGCCGAGGTCGATCCGACGAACACGACGCAGGAGATCATCGCGCCCAACCTGACGCCCGATCCGGAGACCGGTCACCTGGCCGGCTGGACGGAGGACGTGTTCGTCGCGCGCTTCCGCGCCGGGCGCGTCATCAAGGGCTCGAAGATGCCGTGGGAGGGCTTCGCCCTCATGACCGAGAACGACCTGCGCAGCCTCTACCGCTACCTACAGACGGTGCCGCCGGCCCGGCGCCAGGTCGGGCGCACCGTCCGTCCGCGCTGAGCCGCGCGCCAGCTCGTCGCCGTCGATCGCGATGCAGATCACCCGGCTCGACGAGCCGTTCTCTTCGGTGACGAGCAGCTCGACGCTGTCCTCCTCGGGATCGAACGAGCTTGGTACTGCGGGACGAGTCGGCGTTTCAGGAGCACGTCGCTTCATGGTCCCCTCCGGCGGCGAAGGCGGGGTTCTGCAGCGCGCGTGCCGCCGGCGGTGCGGCGCAGTCGCGTGAGATCGCTCGGAACGGCGGCGTCCCTGGAGTCCACTGACCTGGCATGCGCAGCTTCCATGGCAGCTCTCGCTCGCTTTCGTTCCCCATACGTGGCGCAGCGAACGTACGCGCTCTCGCCGAGGTTTCCATCGTCGACCGCCACATCGACAACCGGGGTTCGCCGCCCCGAAACGTGCGGCGTTTCCCCGACAGCGTCGGCGCAAGCGATTGAAAGCAATGAACGGCTTCCGTGGCGCGGCCGTTGCACTACCCGGGGGTGCGGGCCGCCGACCGCGCGACGCACGGATCTGTCCTCGGTCTCGTCATGGATCGCCCCGAACGCATCGGCCCCTATCGCATCACCGAGCTCCTCGCGCAGGGCTCGACGAGCTACGTCGTCGCGGCGATGCACGAGGGGCCCGGGGGCTTCACGGCGCCGGCGGCGCTCAAGACCTTGCGCAGCACGTTCGCGCGCTCGCCGGCGTCGGCGCGCGACTTCCTGTTCGAGGCGCGCGCCGCCGCGGCCGTCGTGCACCCGCACATCGCGCAGGTCCACGGCCTCGTCGAGGATCGCGATCGCATGTTCCTCGCGATGGAGCTCGTGCGCGGCTGGTCGGTGCGCGCGCTGTGCGCGACGCTCGCGCTCACGCGCCGCTGCTGCGCGTACGAGGTCGCGGTCACGCTCGTGCGCGACGCGGCGCTCGCCGCGCACGCGCTCCACGACGCCGGCGTCCTCCACCGCAACCTGTCACCCGACAACCTGCTGCTCGCCGGCACCGGCCACGTCAAGATCATCGACTTCGGCGCCGCGAGCTGGGACCTCATCGTGCGCATCCAGAGCGGCTCGGCGCCCGTGGTCGACGCCGCGTACGCCGCGCCCGAGGTGTCGCTCGGCCTCTCGGCCGATCGTCCGTCGGACGTCTACACGCTCGGCGCCGTCCTCCACGAGCT
>JAIOII010000115.1 GCA_019912685.1 Kofleriaceae bacterium | reverse complement strand
CGTCGAGGCGTCGGCGCGCTACCTCGCGCACCTGCGCGCCGCGTGGGACACCGAGCACCCGGACGCGACCCTCGCCGAGCAGGACGTCCTCATCACGGTGCCGGCGTCGTTCGACGCCGCGGCGCGCGAGCTGACGGTGGTCGCGGCGCGCCAGGCCGGCCTCGAGCGCGTGACGCTCCTCGAGGAGCCGCAGGCCGCGTTCTACGCGTGGCTCGCGGCGTCGGGGGACGCGTGGCGGCAGAAGCTCGTCCCCGGCGACGTCGTCCTCGTGTGCGACGTCGGCGGCGGCACGACCGACTTCTCGCTGATCGAGGTCAAGGACGACGGCCGCGGCAACCTGGTGATGGAGCGCGTCGCCGTCGGCGATCACATCCTCCTCGGCGGCGACAACATGGACCTCGCGCTCGCCGCGACCGCCGAGCGCACCCTCACCGAGCAGGGCAAGCAGCTCGACGTCGTGCAGAAGCGCGGCCTCGTGCACGCGTGCCGCCGCGCCAAGGAGTCGCTCCTCGCCGACGACGCGCCCGACTCCGTGCCGGTCTCGCTCCTCGGCCGCGGCTCCAAGCTGATCGGCGGCACGCTGCGCGTCGATCTGAAGAAGGACGACGCGCGGCAGCTGCTCGTCGACGGCTTCTTCCCGGTGTGCGCCGCCGAGGATCGGCCGTCGCGCCGGCGTGCCGGCGGCCTGCGCGAGCTCGGCCTGCACTACGCCGCCGATCCGGCGGTGACCCGCCACCTCGCCGAGTTCCTCGACCGCCACGACAGCGCGCCGACCGCGGTGCTCTGGAACGGCGGCGTGATGAAGGCGGCGGCGATCCGCCACCGCATCCTCGAGGTCGTGACCGACTGGTACGGTCGGGCGCCGCGCGAGCTCGAGGGCACCGACCTCGACCGCGCCGTGGCCCTCGGCGCCGCGTACTACGGCCAGGTGCGCCGCGGCAAGGGCATCCGCATCCGCGGCGGCACCGCGCGCGCGTACTACATCGGGATCGAGTCGTCGATGCCGGCGATCCCCGGCTTCCCGCCGCCGGTGAAGGCGCTGTGCGTCGCGCCGTTCGGCATGGAAGAAGGCGCGAGCGCCGAGCTGCCCGACGACGAGCTCGGCCTCGTCGTCGGCGAGCCGTCGACCTTTCGCTTCTTCGCGTCGTCGAGCCGCAAGGACGACGTCGCCGGCACGCTCGTCGAGCCCGACACCGCCGAGCTGATCGAGCTCGCGCCGGTCGAGCAGGAGGTCGAGGTCTCGGGCGATCGCAAGGCCGGCGAGGTCGTCCCGGTCGCGCTCACCGCGCACGTCACCGAGGTCGGCACGCTCGAGCTGTGGTGCAAGGCGCGCGAGGGCGCCGGCCGCTGGAAGCTCGAGTACTCCGTCCGCGAGCGTTAGTACGTCGATCGACGCACGGACGCGTCACACTGTGCGCCAGCGCTCGTGCACCGCGCGCGCAGCAACTGCACTCGACGAGCACCGCGCGCGCAGAAAGATGCGCGGAACGAGCGTCGCCGCACCTGCCTCGGCTCCCGGACCGGCGGCACGCCTGATGCAGCGGTGCCGGCACGCATCCGAACCCGTCGAAAGTGAACGTGTCATGGCAAGCATCACCCGATCAGGCGTCAGCGAGAACCTCTCGAAGATGGAGGCTCAGCTCAAGGTGTGGAGCACCAAGCTCAACGAGGCCGTGGCCAGGGCCGGCGACGCCGGCCATCAGGCGAAGCTCGACTCGCGCAAGCAGATCGACGAGCTGAAGGTGAAGCTCGACGCGGCCCGCGCCAAGCTCGACGAGGCCAAGGCCGCCGGCGGCGAGAAGTGGGAGTCGCTCAAGGGTGGCGTCGAGAGCACCTGGCACGAGATCGAGGTCGCGTTCAAGAAGCTGCTCCACTAGAGGCTTCAGGCGTCGGCGCGAGCGTGACTGCTCGTACCGAATCACGTCGGCATGACGTCGACTCGACGTCCGCCTTCCTGGCGAGCTTCTTGCTCGAAGACGGTCGTCATGTCGACCGACGACGCGAGGCCTCGTGCTCACCACATCCTGGTCTGTCTCGACGGATCACCGCACGCGGAGGCCGCGCTTCCGTACGCGATGTCGCTCGCGAAAGCCTTCGGCAGCGCGATCACGTTGACCCAGGTGCTGCAGCCTCGCCACGACAACGCCGGGCCTCACACGACCGATCCGCTCGCATGGGAGATCGCGCGACAGGAAGCGCGCGGGTACCTCGAACGACAGGAGCAGATCGTCTCCGAGAGCCTGGGACGACCGGTCGCGATCAGGCTCGAGCAAGGTCACCCTGCCGAGCGCATCGTGGATCTCGCGCGCGAGCTCGGCGCCGATCTGACCGTCCTCGGAAGTCACGGGCACGGTGGCGTCACCGAGTGGAACCTGGGGAGCACGGCGCAACAGGTCCTCGCGCTCGCGCGCGGCTCGGTGTTCATCGCCCACGCGGCGTCGGGGACACCGAGCTTCGTGAGCCCGCGACGGATCCTGGTGCCGCTCGACGGCTCGGTCCGGACCGAGAGCGTGCTGCCGACCGCGGCCCGCATCGCCAGCGCCTACGGCGCCGAGCTCATGCTGGTCCACATCGTCAAGGAGCCGGTGGCCAGCCAGGTGCTGCCCGCTGGCGAGGATCTGGAGCTCGCCTCGGGCCTCGCCGCGCGCCTCGAGGTGAACGCGGCGAAGTACCTGGCCAGCGTGCGCGCCCGCCTCGCTCACGAGGTGCCCGGCGTACGCACCCTCGTGGCCCGCCACGCCAACGAGGGCCAGTGCCTGCTCCACCTCTCGCGCGAGCAGCACGCCGATCTCGTCGTGCTCTCGGCGCATGGCGTGGCCTGTGACCCGTCGCGGGTCTTCGGCAGCGTCGCCTCGCACCTGCTCACGCACTCGCGCGTGCCGTTGCTGGTGCTCCAGGATCTTTCCGACGAGCGAGGGCACACGGTGGGCCTCGTCGAGCAGCTGGCGCCGCCGCTGCGCGCGAGTTATCCCCCCGAGGCGATGTGACGGCCGCACCGGCGATCGGAGCCGATGACCGGACGACGAAGCTCACGATCCTCGAATCCGGCGCCCGGGCGCTGGCCGAGGCTCACCGCGAGCTCGGGCGCTCGCCTCGCGCGCGAGCGCGCCGGTCGACGCCATCCCAGGTCACGAACGCGCTCGAGCACGCGCGCCAGTACCTGGCCGCGACCGACACCGGCGACGCCACCTTGCCCAAGGCGTCGGAGTGGTTCCTCGACAACTACTACCTGATCCGTCGCGTCGCGCGCCAGGTGGACGAGGAGCTCCCGCCCGGCTTCGTGCGCCACCTGCCTCGGATCGCCTCGGGCCCCTCGACGGGGAGCTTGCGGATCGAACGCCTCGCCGACGCCGTCGTCGACCGCAGCCGCGTCGACCTCGAGGCCCTCACCGTGCACCGCTTCGTCGACGCCTACCAGGAGGTGGCGCCGCTGACCATCGCCGAGCTGTGGGCGCTCCCGGTCATGTTGCGGGCGTCGGTGCTCCAGCACCTCCTGGTCTTCCTCGATCGGTTGAACGTCCCGGTCGGCGCCGCCGGCAAGCGCGAGGTGCTCGAGCTCGACCCCGGCATCGGCGTCGAGCGCTCGACGCGCGCGCTGCGCCTGCTCGACGCCATCGACTGGAAGACCTTCTTCGAGAAGACCAGCCGCGTCGAGGCCGTCCTGCGCGAGGACCCGGCGAGCGTCTATCCGCGCATGGACTTCGAGACCTGCGACGACTACCGCAAGGTGGTCGAGTCGCTCGCGTGGACGGTCGGCCGGCCCGAGCCGGACGTGGCCCGGCTCGCGATCACCCTGGCTCGCGACGACCCGTCGGATCCGCGGCGCGGGCACGTCGGCTACTACCTCCTCGGCGATGGGCGACGCGAGCTGGAAGCGCGGCTGGGCTATCGCGCGACCGGCCGCGAGCGCGTGCGCCGTGCCGTGATGCGGTGGCCGACGCTGTCGTACCTCCTGCCGATCGCGCTCTTGACCGCGGGCCCGCTCGCCGCGCTCGGCTGGGTGCTCGGCCACGACGACCGGCGTCCGCTGGCCCTCGGGGTGGCGATGCTCCTCACGCTGGTGCCGCTGTCGATCGTGGCGGTGACGATCGTGCAGCGCGCGCTGGCGCGCCTCCTGCCCCCGCGGCGGCTGCCCAAGCTCGACTTCTCGCGCGGCATCCCCGTCGACGATCGCACCCTGGTGGCGATCCCGACCCTGCTCGGGCGCGCCCACGACGTGGAGACGATGCTCCGGCAGATCGAGCTCCACTTCCTGGCGAACCCCGATCCCGAGCTCCGCTTCGCGCTCCTCACCGATCACGTCGACTCCGAGACGATGCCGGACGACCACGAGCTGCTCGAGGCCGCGGAGGCGGGGATCGCGGCGCTCAACGTTCGCCACGGCAAGGGCGGGCCGGGTCCGTTCCACCTCCTCCACCGCGAGCCGCAGTGGAGCGAGAGCGAGCAACGGTTCATGGGCTGGGAGCGCAAGCGAGGCAAGCTCGAGGAGCTCAACCGCCTCCTGCGCGGCGACACCCGCACGACCTTCGCGCGTCACGTCGGCGATCCGGCGAGCCTCGAGGGGATCCGCTTCGTGATCACCCTCGACAGCGACACCCAGCTCCCGATGGGGAGCGCGCACCGCCTGGTCGGCCTGCTCGCGCATCCCCTGAACCGGGCACTGTTCGATCCCCACACCGGGCGGGTCGTCGCCGGGTACACGATCGTCCAGCCGCGCGTCGAGACCTCGCCCTCGAGCACGCAGGAGACCTGGTTCTCGCGTCTCTTCGCCGGCGACGTCGGCTTCGACATCTACACCCACGCGGTCTCCGAGACCTACCAGGACCTGTTCGGGTCCGGGATCTACACCGGCAAGGGCATCTACGACGTCGACGCCTTCGCGCGCAGCGTCGAGGCGCGCGTTCCGGAGAATGCGCTGGTCAGCCACGATCTGTTCGAAGGCGTGCACGGGCGCACCGCGCTCGCCAGCGACATCGTCCTGTTCGAGGAGTACCCCACCCACTACGTCAGCTATGCCAGGCGCATGCACCGCTGGGTGCGCGGCGACTGGCAGCTCCTGCCGTGGCTGATGCGGTCCGTGCCCTCGGCGCGAGACGGCCGCGTCCGCAACCGGCTCTCCGGCATCGATCGCTGGAAGATCGCCGACAACCTGCGCCGCAGCCTGACCGGCCCGATCGCGCTCTTGCTCCTCGTGCTCGGCTGGATGTGGCTGCCCGGCGGCGCTCGCTGGTGGACGCCGATCGCGCTCGTGACCCTGCTCGCGCCGGGACTACCCGCGCTCGTTCATCGCCGCATGCGCCGCGAGAACCTCGGACGCGCGGGGCTCGCGGTCGCCTTCCTCGCGTACGAGGCGTTCATCGTGATCGACGCGATCGTCCGGGTGACCGTGCGCAAGCTGTTCACGCGCCGCCACCTCCTCGAGTGGACGAGCGCCGCGCACACCGCGCACGCGGTCGCGGCCCGATCGCCGCGCACCTTGCACTGGATCACCATGTGGCCGTCGCCGTTCGTGGCGACGGTGGTCGCCGCGGCGGTCGGGTGGCTGCAACCGTCGTCGCTGGTGGTGGCGGCGCCCTTCCTCGTCATCTGGTTCCTCGCCCCCGAGCTCGCCCGCTGGGTGAGCCGGCCGGTGCGCGAACGCGCCGAGACGCTGACCGCCGCCGATCGCCGCAAGCTTCGCTTGCTCGCGCGCCGCACCTGGCGCTTCTTCGACGAGCACGTCGGGCCCGGCGATCAGTGGCTCCCGATCGACAACTACCAGGCCGAGCCCCACGAGCAGACCGCCCACCGCACGTCGCCGACCAACATCGGCCTCTCGCTCCTCTCCACGCTCTCCGCCTACGACTTCGGTTACATCGGCCCCGGCGAGCTGTCGATCCGCCTGCGCCAGGCCTTCGCCAGCATCGCGCGGCTGGAGCACTACCAGGGCCACCTCCTCAACTGGTACGACACCAAGAACCTCCAGCCGCTCCTGCCGCGCTACGTGTCGACGGTCGACAGCGGCAACCTGGCCGGATGCCTGCTCGCGCTCGCCCAGGGTTGCCGGGAGGTGGCGGTCGCGCCCGTGGTGCGCGCCGAGTCCTGGGACGGGCTCGACGACTCGCTCGTGCTCCTCGACGAGGTCCTGGCGTCCGGTCCGGCGGCGTCGGTGGACGCGATCCGTTCGGTCATCGCCCGCATGCGACGCACGGTCCGGCACGGGCACGACCATCCGCACGAGGCGCTGGCGACGCTTCGCGCGCTGAGCGACGTCGTCTCGGCCGATCTGCGCCGCGAGCTGCTGGGGTTTCTCGACAGCGGCGCGCACCGGCACGAGGTCGACCTCCTGCACGCGTTGCGAACGTCGATCGAGCACCTCCAGCTGCAGCTCGAACGCTCGCGACGAGAGCTCGAGACCCTCGCCCCGTGGCTCGTCCTGGCCGGCGATCCCGTCGCCGGCGCGATCGAGCCCCCCACCGATGTCCGCCTCCACGAGATCCCGGCGCACGCGCGGCGACTGATCGCCGACCTCGACGCGTGGACGGACGAGCGCCGCCAGCGCGGCGAGCTCACGCCCGAGCTCGCCGCGTCGGCGCAACGCTTCGGCGACGCGCTACGACGGGCCGGGGAGCAGGCCACGGCCCTGGGCGACGAGCTCCACGCGCTGGCGACGCTGGCCGAGGAGGAAGCGCGCGGCATGGACTTCCGCCTGCTCTACGATCGCGAGCGGAAGCTGTTCCACATCGGCTACAACGCCACGCTCGACAGGATCGATCCTCACTACTACGACCTCCTCGCCTCCGAGGCGCGGCTCGCCAGTTACCTCGCGATCGTCAAGCGCGACGTGCCCGAGACCCACTGGTATGCGCTCGGCCGGCCCATGACCTCGGTCGCCGGTGCGCCGGCGCTCCTGTCGTGGGGCGGGACGATGTTCGAGTACCTGATGCCCTGCCTGCTCATGCGCAGCCGGAAGGGCTCGCTCCTGGCCCGGACCAGCGAGCTGGCGGTGACCGCGCAGATCGCCGCCGCCGCTCCGGGCGAGCCGTGGGGTGTCTCGGAGTCCGCGTTCGCCCGCGTCGACGCGCACCATACCTACCAGTACCGCTCGTTCGGCGTGCCCGGGCTGGGGTTCAAGCGCGGCCTCGAGGACGATCGCGTGGTCGCGCCGTACGCGTCGCTCCTGGCGGTCGCGATCCGACCGCGCGCCGTCATGGACAACCTCGAGCGGCTCGAGGCGATGGGGATGCTCGGGACCTATGGTCTGTTCGAGGCGCTCGATCTGACTCCCGAGCGCGCGCCACCCGGGCTCTCACACGCGGTCGTGCGCTCGTACATGGCACACCACCAGGGCATGCTGCTCGTGGCGCTCGGCAACGTCCTCACCAGCCGCTCGATGGTCGACCGGTTCCACGCCGACGTGCTGGTCGAGACCGGCGAGATGTTGCTCAACGAGCACGCCCCGAGCGTCGCGCCGCCGGAATGGCCGATCGTCGATGACACGCGGATCGAGGGCCCCATCGCGACCGTCGAGGCGCCCTCGCCGCCCGGACCGTGGTCCCCGATCGAGCGCGCCGGCCCGCAGGCGTTCGTGCTGAGCAACGGCCGCCTGAGCAGCCTGGTCACCGACGCCGGCGGCGGTGGCCTGCGCTGGCAGGGACTGGCGCTGACTCGCTACCAGCCCGACCCCACCCTCGACGACGACGGCGTGTGGATCTACCTGCGCGACGAGGACGACCGGAGGGTCTGGCTGGCCACCGCAGCCGACGGCCGCACGACGTTCCGGATGCACCAGATCGACCTCCACCGCCGCCACCACGGCATCTCGGTCCACGTCGACATCGCGGTGGCGCCGGCCGACGACGTCGAGATCCGCCGAATCAGGCTGCACAACGAGACCGACGAGCCGCGCCGACTGACGGTGACCAGCGCGGGGCGCCCCGTCCTGCAGGACGCGCGGCAGGCGAGCGCGCACCCCGCCTTCTCCAGCATGTTCATCGAGAGCGAGCGGCTGACCGATGTCGAGGGCCTCCTGTTCTCGCGTCGACCGCGGTCTCCGAAGGACGCGCCGGTCGTGCTCGTCCACCGCCTGGTGCACGAGGGCGGCGCCGTGACCGGGGCCGGCTTCGAGAGCGATCGCGCCGCCTTCGTCGGTCGCGGCGGCAGCGTCCACGCGCCGGCCGCGCTCACCGCGCAGGCCGGACCGCTGCGGGGACGAACCGGCGCCGTGCTCGATCCGGTCATGAGCTTGATGGCGAACGTGACGCTGCGGCCGAAACGGTCGGTCACGCTCGCGTTCGTGACCGCGGTCGCGCGATCGCGCAGCGCGGCGGTCGCGCTCGCCCGCAAGTACGGGACGATGCACACCGTGGGCTGGGCGTTTCGCGACGCCGAGCAGGAGAGCCCTCGCCGGCTGCAGCGGACGAACCTCGATCCCGCGCTCCTGCCGACGGTGCAGCGCCTGTTCTCGGCGCTCTCGTTCGGCGATGCGGTGCCGCGCGTGCGCGACCCACGCGCCCCGCTGCCATCCCGCTCGCGGCTCTGGGCGCGCGGCATCTCGGGCGACGATCCGATCGTGCTCGTTCGCGTGAACGACCCCGAGTCCCGCCTGCTCGCCCAGGTCCTCGCCGCGCAGCGCTACCTGCGTTCCTGCGGCGCGGCGTTCGATCTCGTCCTCGTCGACGAGCTGGCCACCGGGTACGCCACCGAGGCCTCGGGATCGCTACGCAACGTGCTCACCCGCCACGACGCCAGCGAGTGGATCGGCCGCAACGGCGGCATCTTCGTCTTGCCCTTCGACCAGGTGCCCGAGAGCGATCGGCTCCAGCTCGAGGCGTGCGCGCGGATCGTGCTCGACACGCGCGAGGGCTCGCTCGTGCCTCGCTGGGCGCGGCCGTTCGAGGGCCCGCCCACCCTGCCGCGCTTCGAGGCGGCGCTGGTCGAGCAGGCCTCGGCGGTGCCGAGGCCCCGTCCGCCGCTGCGCTTCGACAACGGCCTCGGTGGATTCACGGCCGACGGACGCGAGTACGTGGTGACGCTCGCGCCGGGTCGCCCGACCCCGGCGCCGTGGTGCAACGTCCTCGCCAACCCGGACTTCGGCTGTCTGGTCAGCGAGTCGTCCCTCGGCGTCACCTGGTCCCTCAACAGCGGCGAGAACCGCCTGACGCCGTGGCGCAACGACGCGGTCCTCGATCCGCCGTCCGAGGCCCTGTACCTGCGCGACGAGGAGACCGCGGCCGTGTGGTCACCGACGCCGCTCCCCGCCGGACGCGATGCCGAGACCCACGTCCACCACGGCGCCGGGTACACGACGTACCGGCGTGAGAGTCACGGTCTCGTCCAGACGCTGACCATCTTCGTCCCGCCCGACGCACCGCTCAAGGTCGTGCGGCTGCGGGTGAAGAACACGCTCACGCGGCACCGGCGACTGACCGCGACCTACTACGCGGAGTGGGTGATGGGGAGCCGGCGCGAAGATCAGCGCGCCTACATCGTGTCGGAGTACGACCGCGCGTCCGCCTGCCTCCTCGCCACGTGCAGCTGGAACGCCGACGTCGCGGATCGCGTGGCGTTCCTGGCATCGACCCGGGAGACGCACGGCTTCACCACCGATCGCCGGGAGTTCCTCGGCCGCGGCGGCGACCTCGCCCGCCCGGTCGCCCTCGAGCGCTGGGGCCTGTCGGGGTCGGTCGCGCCCGGCACCGATCCATGCGCCGTCCTCCAGGTCCATCTCGAGCTCGGGCCCGGCGCCGAGGTCGAGACCGAGTTCCTCCTCGGTCAGGCCGAGGACCGCGACCACGCGCTGGCGCTCCTGACGCGCTTCCGGACCGCGGGTGCCATCGAGGCGGCCTGGCGCGAGCTCGGCCGCTTCTGGGACGGCGTCCTCGACGAGGTGCAGGTCGCGACCCCGGAGCCGGCGATGGATCTCGTGCTGAACCGATGGCTGCTCTACCAGAGCCTGTCGGCCCGCGTGTTCGGACGCACCGGCTTCTACCAGTCGAGCGGCGCGTTCGGGTACCGCGATCAGCTTCAGGACGTGATGGGGTTCCTGCACGCGGCGCCGGCGCTGGCGAGGGCGCAGATCCTGACCGCGGCGGCGCACCAGTTCGAGGAGGGCGACGTCCTGCACTGGTGGCATCCGCCGTCCGGGCGTGGTGTACGAACCCGGTGCTCCGACGACATGCTGTGGCTGCCGTTCGTCACCGCCGAGTACGTGACCGCCACCGGCGACGTCACCATCCTCGACGAGCCGGTGCGGTTCCTGACCGGCGCGCCGCTGCGCGCCGACGAGCACGACCGGTACTCGTCCTACGAGGCGGGCGCGAGCGCGGCGACCTTGCTCGAGCACTGCCGACGCGCGCTCGAGCGTGGCGCGACCGCCGGCGCCAGCGGGCTCCCGCTGTTCGGTGACGGCGACTGGAACGACGGCATGAATCGCATCGGCGCGCACGGCCGCGGCGAGAGCGTCTGGCTCGGCTGGTTCCTCGCGGCGACGATGTCTCGCTTCGCCGCGCTCTGCGAGCTCGTCGCCGACGGCGACGCCGCGTCGCGCTGGCGAGCGCGAGCCGGCGAGCTGCGCGCGACGATCGAGCGCGTCGCGTGGGACGGAGCCTGGTACCTGCGCGCCTTCCACGACGACGGCTCGCTCGTGGGCTCGGCATCGAGCCGCGAGTGCCAGATCGACTCGATCGCCCAGTCCTGGGCGGTGCTGTCGACGCCGCGCGGCGAAGTCGCCGGACCGCGGGCCCGCGCTGCGGTGGAAGCCGCCGACGAGCGGCTGGTGCGCGAGGCCGACCGGCTCGTGCTCCTGTTCTGGCCGCCGTACGACAGCACGCTGCACGATCCCGGCTACGTCCGCGCCTACCCGCCGGGGATCCGCGAGAACGGCGGCCAGTACACCCACGCCTCGACCTGGCTGGGGTGGGCCCACGCCGCGCTCGGCGACGGTGATCGCGCGGGGCGCATCTTCGATCTGATCAATCCGATCCTGCGCACGCAGACGCGCGCGGAGCTCGAGCGCTACCGGGTCGAGCCCTACGCGGTCGCCGCCGACGTCTACAGCTGTCCGCCGTGGCCCGGGCGCGGCGGATGGACCTGGTACACCGGGGCGGCGGCCTGGATGTGGCGGCTCGGGGTCGAGGCGATCCTCGGGCTGCGCAAGGAGCGCGGACGCCTGTGCATCGATCCGTGCATCCCGTCGGGCTGGCCGGGGTTCGAGGCGTGGGTCCGTCTGGGGCGGCGCCGGATCCACGTGGTCGTGGAGAACCCGCAGCGCGTGTCGCGCGGCGTGGTGGCGATGACGCTCGACGGCGTCCGGCTCGCCGAGCCGCGGTTGCCGGACCTGGATCCCGAGTCGACCGGCGACCTCGAGGTCCGCGTGCAGCTCGGCGCGGCCTGAATCAGGCCCGCGGCTGGAAGGTGCGCACGGCCTCGACGACCTCGCGCTCGGTCGGGAAGTCGCCGCCGGCCTTGTCGGCGACCTTCTCGCCGTCGACCCAGACCGTGTACTCGCCGCGTCCGCCCGGCGTCAGCGTCACGTCGGCGCCGAGGGCGTGCTTGATCGCGGCCGCCGCACGGACGGCCCGGGGGCGATAGCTTCAAGCCTGGCAGTAGCGGATCTCGATCGTCATCGTCGTCCTCGTGGTCGTCCTTTCACCATACCCTGAAGTATGGTGAACGGATGGTCCAACTCCGTTCGACCACCGGCTGCGTGAACACGCCCCGCATCCTGTTCGCGCTCGAGGAGATGGGCGTGCCGTATCGCACCGAGATCGTCCCCGACGGCACGTTCACGGCGCGCTACGGCATCCCGGGTCCCGAGCTCGTCGACGGCGAGCGGACCATCGTCGAGGTCGGCGCGATCCTGCGCCACGTCGTGCGCACGTACGGCACCGGCAGCCTGTGGCCGTCCGACCGCTTCGACCAGGCGGAGGTCGATCGCTGGCTCGACTTCCAGGCGGTGCGGCTCGCGCGCGCCGCCGCGGCGCGCGACCTCGAGACGCTGGGCACGCTGCTCGGCGCGCTGGAGCGCCATTTGCGCACCCGCACCTGGATGCTCGGCGACGACTTCACGGTCGCGGACTGCGGCTTCGTCCCCGCGATGATGAAGCGCGACAAGTTCCCCCTCGACAAGTTCCCGGCGATCGCCGCGTACTTCGATCGCCTCGGCGCGCGGCCCGCGTGGAAGCGCGCGCTCGCCGCGACGCCATAGCGCCGGATCAGAGGATGCTGCCGGGGGCGAGGTCGAGCAGCTCGATGGTCGCGGGGTCGGTGACGCGGTGGAACGACGGATCGATCATGTAGAGGATCGCGTCGCCCGGGTCCGGCGCGTGGATGCCGAGGTCGTAGGAGACCGCTTCGCCGGCGACGCGGAGTGTCCGGCGGCCGGACAGGGTCTCCTGCATCGCCGGGTGGCGCCAGCGCACGAGCTCGGCGACGCACTTGGGGTGACCGGTGTGACCCGCGACCTGGACGAGGCCGGCCGGCAGCGAGCGGGGATGGTAGCGACGCGGCCGCGTGACCTCGCGCTCCCACGCGCGATCGGCGCCGGGACGGTCGGGATCCGCCGGCCGGTGGTAGAGCATGCCGCCGCCCTCGGGCAGGTCGCCGAGCCCATCGGCGGCGGTCGCGCCGGGCACGTGCAGCGGCGCGAGGG
>JAIOII010001107.1 GCA_019912685.1 Kofleriaceae bacterium | reverse complement strand
GCACGATGCCGCCGGCGAGCACGACGCCGATGCCGGCGAAGAGCGGGACCTTCGACTTCCCGGTCGGCGGCGGCATCGTGCCCGGGCCGCCGGCCTCGGCCGCCGCGCCCGAGAGCGTGGTCGGCACGCCGGGCTGTCCGTTCGCCGTGCGCGACGCAGCCATGTCAGATGCCGGCGTCGGCACCGGCGTGAGCAGCGGGTTCATCGCGACCGTCGGCGCGGTGATCGACTGGAGCGAGCCCGCCGGCATCGAGCCCTGACCGAGCAGGCGCGCGAGCTCGCCGGCGGTCTGCACGCGCTCGGCGGGGCTCTTGGCGAGGAGGTTGAGGATGAGCCCTTCCGTCGACGCGCTGAGGTTCGGGTTGTGGCGCGTCGGCGGATCCGGCGGCATCAACATGTGCGCCGCGATCAGCTCGCCGATGCCTTCCGCCTGGAACGGCGGGCGGCCGGTGACCATCTCGTAGAGGATGCAGCCGATCGCGTAGATGTCGCTCCGGTGATCGACCTCGCCGGCGCCGCGGCACTGCTCCGGGCTCATGTACGTCGGCGTGCCCATCACCGCGCCCGTCCGCGTCTTGCTGCCGGTGCCGCGCTGCGCCTCGCTGACCTTGGCGATGCCGAAGTCGAGGATCTTGGCGCGCTCGCCGCCCGGCATGTCGGGATCGGGGACGAGGAAGACGTTGTCGGGCTTGAGATCGCGGTGGACGATCTGCTTGGCGTGCGCCGCAGCGAGCGCGCTGGCGATGCCGCGCGTGATGACGAGCGCGTGACGCTCCTCGAGCCTGCCCTGCGTGGCGAGCCGGCGAGAGAGCGGCTCGCCCTCGAGCAGCTCCATCACGATGTACGCCATGCCGTTCTGCAGGTAGCCGAAGTCGAAGACCTCGACGATGCCCGGGTGGCGGATGGCGGTGGCGGCGCGCGCTTCGGTGAAGAAGCGGTTCACGATGTCGTGGTTGGACGACAGCTCGGGCAGGAGCAGCTTCACCGCCGCGGGTTTACCGATGAGCTGGTGCTGGGCGCGGTAGACCACGCCCATGCCGCCTTCGGCGATCTTGCCCGTGATCTCGTAGCTCCCGACGAGCTCTCCCAGCACAGTCCCTGGATAGTGTTCTAGCCCACTTGTCCCGTCAACCGCGAACACCTGAATGCCAGGTCTTACCCACCAGAATTACGGCCACGTTCGACGGACCAGTTGCGTACGCTGCGTACGCGTCGCGTCGTCGGAGCTCGCGCACGACGGAAACGAGGGCGCGCCGGTGTCGGCCAAGGTGAGCGTCAGGCGATCGCCGCTGCAGCCGCGGATTCGCGCGGGCGCGCGGACGATGCAGATGTGGGCGCCCTGGTGCCATCGGCGCACAACCTCGCCGGCGATCTCGCGGCCGCTGCGGCGGAGCTCGATCCGCGACGGCGCCGCCTGCATGCCGGACGGGATCGCGGGGAGCTCGCGCACGAGCGGGTAGACCTCGAGGCGCGCGCCGCCGTCGAGGATGTGCCAGCGCGCGGCGCCGTCGTCGGTCTCCCAGACGCCGCCGAGGTGATCGCCGCAGTGCACGGCCGACGGCGAGCGATCGCAGGCGGCGAGCGCGGCGGTCACGACGATGGCGATCGTCGCGCGCGCCGCGTGCGTCGCGAGCATCAGTCGAGGCCTTCGAGACGATCGGCCTGATCGTGCGCGCGCAGGGCGTCGATGATGTCGCCGAGCTCGCCGTCCATGATCGACGGCAGGTTGTGCTTGGTCAGGCCGATGCGGTGATCGGTGACGCGATCCTGCGGGAAGTTGTACGTGCGGATCTTCTCGCTGCGATCGCCGGAGCCGACCATCGAGCGGCGCGCGTCGCGCTCGGCGGCCTGCCGCTGCGCGAGCTCGTGATCGTAGAGGCGCGAGCGGAGCACCTTGAGCGCCTTCGCCTTGTTCTTGTGCTGCGACTTCTCGTCCTGGCAGATGACGACGAGGCCCGAGGGGATGTGGGTCAGGCGGACGGCGGAGTCGGTCGTGTTGACCGACTGGCCGCCGTGGCCGCCGGCGCGGAAGACGTCGACGCGGAGGTCCTTGTCCTCGATCTTGATGTCGACGTCCTCGGCCTCGGGCATGACGGCGACGGTCGCGGCCGAGGTGTGGATGCGGCCCTGCGCCTCGGTGGCGGGGACGCGCTGCACGCGGTGGACGCCCGACTCGAACTTGAGGCGCGAGAAGACGTCCTTGCCCTCGACGAGGATGATGATCTCCTTCCAGCCGCCCGCGGGTCCGTCGGACGCGGACAGGATCTCGGACTTCCAGCCCTGGCGCTCGGCGAAGCGCATGTACATGCGGAAGAGATCGCCGGCGAAGAGCGCGGCCTCGTCGCCGCCGGTGCCGGCGCGGATCTCGAGGATCGTGTTCTTGGCGTCGTTCGGATCCTTGGGCAGGAGCAGGACCTTGAGCTCCTGCTCGGCGGCCGTGCGCTGCGCCTCGAGCTCGCGCGACTCCTCGCGGGCGAGGTCGCGCATCGTCGGGTCGTCGGACTGGACGAGCTCCTTCGCCTGTCCGAGATCGGCGAGCAGCTTCTGGTAACGCGCCCACGCCGCGACGAGGGCGGCGAGCTCGGCGTGCTCGCGCGACAGCTTCTGGAACTCGCCGCGCTTGCCGATGACCTCGGGGTCACCGAGCAGCGCGGTCAGCTCCTCGTGACGGCGCTCGAGCGCCGTCATCTTGTCGAGAAATCGTTGCTCGTCGAACATGGCTTGTCCTCAGCTGGCAAGGTCGCCGCGAAGACAAGCCGTCTACTTCTGGCCGTACCGCTTCTTGAACCGGTCGATGCGGCCGGCGGTGTCCATCAGGCGCTGCTGGCCGGTGTAGAACGGGTGGCACTTCGAGCAGATCTCGACCGCGAAGTCGCCGCGGGTCGAGAACGTGTCGTAGATCGCCCCGCACGCGCAGGAGATCTTCGATGGGCGATAGTGGGGGTGAGCAGCGGTGTCCTTCATGGCTTCCTCGTCTCCGTTACCGGCGATGGGCCGGGTGCCGGGAGGCGGGTTGTTTACAACCATAGGACGCCAGTTGCAATGGGCCCTGGAAGGCCAATGATTGCGGAGGGCTAGGGGGCGAGAAGGTGTCCCCTAGGTCGAGGCGTGCTTGAGGGCCTCGTGCAGGACCTCGCGCTCGGCGCCGATCTCGTTGGCAGAGCGGAAGCCGAGGCGGCGGAAGACGGGCAGCGGCGGACACCAGCCGCGGACCGCGTGGTAGGCGAGGAAGCCGACCTGGACCCAGAAGAAGAGGCCCCAGCCGCCGATGCGGCCGCGGCGCGCGAGGTTGCGCATCGCCATGCCGCCGCTGAGCCCGCCGAGCACGGCGAAGTTGAGCATGAGCGCACGGTCGACGTGCCACTCGCGGTCGAGCTCGCGGAGTCGGATGCTGATCTCGTCCGTGGAGCCGATCGAGTCGGCGACGGCGCCCAGCGTCTGGCGGTCGATACGCTTGTTGATGGATTCGCGCGTGTGCTCGCGGATTCGGTCGTGCACGAGTGCCTCCTTTGGTGCGAGGAGGGAGTGCAACGTCGGTGCCTACTCGTGACGCAGGGCCGTGATGGGGTCGAGCCGCGACGCGCGGTGCGCGGGGAAGAAGCCGAAGGCGATGCCCACGGCGGCCGAGACGCCGACCGCGAGGACGACGATGTCGGGGCGGATCGGCAGCGGGAAGCCGAAGCGGTTCGCCATGTACTGACCGGCGACGATGCCGGCGACGATGCCGAGGAGACCGCCGGCGACCGAGAGCACGAGGGCCTCGATGAGGAACTGCATGCGGACCTGGCCCGGCTTGGCGCCGATCGCCATGCGCAGGCCGATCTCGCGGGTCCGCTCGGTGACCGACACGAGCATGATGTTCATGATGCCGATGCCGCCGACGAGGAGGCTGACGAGGGCGACGCCGGCGAGGAGCGACGTGATCGTGCTGGCGCTCTCCGCCTGCGCCTTGGCGACGGAGGTGAGGTCGCGGACGCTGAAGTCGTCCTCGGCGTCGGCGCGCAGCTTGTGGCGCGTGCGGAGGAGCTCCTCGATCGCCCCCTTCGTGACGGTGGTGTCGACGGCGGCGGTCACCATGATCTGGCCGGCGAGGTAGCGCGCGTTGCCCCGCGAGACCTTCGACAGGTACGTCTTGGTCGGGACCACCACCACGTCGTCGTTGTCCTGGCCGAACGCCGACGTGCCCTTGCTCTCGAGCACGCCGACGACGGTGAACGGCGTGCGATCGATGCGGACGGTCTTGCCGACGGGATCCTCGTCGGCGAAGAGGTTGACGGCGACGGTCTTGCCGATCACCGCGACCTTGCGGGCGGCGTTGACGTCGGCGGTGGTGAAGAAGTCGCCGGCGGCGACCTTCCACGCGCGCACCTCGAGCCACTCGGGCGTGGTCGCGTTCACCTGGGTCTGCCAGTTGCTCGTCTCGGACAGGATCTGGGCGTTGCCGCGCAGCTGCGGCGCGGCGAGCGCGACCTCGGGGAGCGCGCGCACGGCGTCGAGATCCTCCCAGGTGAGGCTCATGCGCGAACCGGCGCCGCCGCGCGCGCCGCCGGCGCTCGTCGAGCCGCTCGACACGATCAGCGTGTTCGTGCCCATCGCCTCGAACTGCGCGGCGACGCGCGCCTTGGCGCCCTCGCCGATCGACACCATCGCGATCACGGCGCCGACGCCGATGATCACGCCCAGCACCGTCAGGAACGAGCGCGTCTTGGTGCGCGCGAGGGCGGTGAGCGCGACCATGAACGTTCGGAAGATGTTCACGGCTGGTCCTCCGGGGGCAGGGCGGCGCGCGCGGTCACCGCGTCGTGCGGCTCCTGCCTGCGATCGGAGGTGATGCGGCCGTCGCGCACGACGATCACGCGCGAGGCGTACGCGGCGATGTCGGGCTCGTGGGTGACGAACACGATCGTCATGCCGTCGCGCGAGAGCGACTGGAAGAGCGCCATGATGTCGAGGCTGGTGCGCGTGTCGAGGTTGCCGGTCGGCTCGTCGGCGAGGATGACGGCGGGGCGGTTGACGAGGGCGCGCGCGATCGCCACGCGCTGCTGCTGGCCGCCGGAGAGCTGGCTCGGGCGGTGGTCCATGCGGTCGCCGAGGCCGACGCGCTCGAGGGCGTCGGCCTCGGCGACCGCATGGAC
>JAIOII010001106.1 GCA_019912685.1 Kofleriaceae bacterium | reverse complement strand
CACGCCGAGAACAGCGGCACGGTGAGGGCGCCGGGCGCGTGGCGGCGGACGCCCTCGACGAAGCCGGCCAGCTCCGCCTTCTTGAAGAAGCCCGCGACCTCGTGGCCGCCGGGCCCGACGGCCGACGCGAGCGCGTCGCCGGTGAGGTAGTGGCTGCTCTCGAAGTCGTGGAGCGTGGTCACCACCGGCGAGAGCGCGTTGGTCTCCTGCATGATGCGCGCGTACGCGAATCGCATGATCATCTCCGCTTCAGGCGCGTGCGCAGCTTGCCGACCTGATCGAGCACGGCGTCGAGCTTGGCGCCGTGCTTGTCGAGCATCCGCCCGACGGCGTCGTCGGCGGGCGCGGTGGCGTCGGGCACGACGACGCCGGGCGCGTACATCTTCTCGAAGAGCTGGCGCACGCCGCGCTTCACGAGGCCGCGCACCGGGAGCTTCGCCATCATCCCGTACATCGCCGCCGTCGGCGCGCGGGCGAGCGACGGATCGGCGCGCACCTCGTCGGCGGCCTCGCGCACGTCGCGCACGTAGTCGTCGGCGATCGCCAGGTGGTTGGCCGTGACCGTCAGGTGCACGCCCGCCGGGTGCTGCGTGCGGTCGACCGACCAGCCGCGCGCCTCGAGGCGATCGGCGATCGCGTAGAGGTCGGGGCCGCCCGGCGCCGTTCCCCAGGCGACGATGGTCGTGTCGGGGCGGCCGAGGAGCTGGAGCCCGGGGATGGCGGTGATGCCGGCGCGGATGCGCTCGGCGGCCTCGATCGCGGCGCGCGTGAGCGCGAGGTAGCCGTCCTCGCCCTGCGCCTGCAGCGCCGCCCACGCGGCGGCGAGCGGCCCGCCCGGGCGCGTGCCGATCATCGTCGGCGAGACGTAGATGCCGCCGGGGAAGTCGGTGGCGACGAAGAACTGGTGGCGCATCCACGACATGTCGCGCCAGGTGAGCGTCGACGCGCCCTTGCCGGCGTAGCCGTACTTGTGGAGGTCGGCGGAGATCGACGTCACCGCCGGCACGCGGAAGTCCCAGCGCGGCACCGGGCGGCCGAGCCGCTCGAGCCACGGCAGCATGAAGCCGCCGACGCAGGCGTCGACGTGGAGCGGCAGCCCGTGGCGGGTGGCGACCTCGCCGAGCTCCTCGATCGGATCGATCGTGCCGTGCGGATACTGCGGCGCCGACGCGGCGAGCGCGATCGTCCGGCGGCCGACGGCGCGGGCGATCGCGTCGGGGCGCGCGCGCTGCTCGTCGTCGACGTCGACCTTCTTCAGCTCGACCCCGAACCAGTGCGCCGCCTTGTCGAACGCGGGGTGGATCGTGCGCGGCGCGACGATCTGCGGGCGCCGGATCCACGGCCGCTTCGCGCGCGCGTGCTCGCGGTAGGTCGCGATCGCGCACAGGATCGACTCGGTGCCGCCCGACGTCACCGCGCCGACGGCGGAGTCCGGTCCGTGGAAGAGGCCGGCGACCATCTGCGTGATCTCGGCCTCCATGCGCCGCAGGCTCTGGAACGCCATCGGGTTGAGCAGGTTCGCGCTGGCGTAGAGCGCGTACGCGCGCTGGAGCAGCTGCTCGTGCGCCTCGCCCGCGTGATAGACGAGCGAGAACACGCGCCCGCCCCGCCAGTCGGCGTCGGGCTGCTTCATCGCGGCGAGCTCGTCGAGGACGGCGTCGGCGGCGCGGCCCCGGTCCGGGATGCGTGCGCGCGCGCTCACCGCGGTGGCTCGAGGACGAAGGTGACCACCCGCTCGAGGATCGCCGGATCGGCGCGCACGATCTTCATGCCGTGCGCGTCGCCGGGATCGGCGATGACCTCGACCGGGACCGGCGGCGTGGCGTCGCGCCAGATGCCGGCGAGCGCGCCGGCCGCGTCGGCGGCGCCGTTCTCCTGGCTGTGGACGATGAGGACCGGCGCGCGGCTCGTGCGCGCGGCGTCGGGCGTCTTCACGCCGCGGTAGGCGACGCCCGGCGAGAGGAGGACGAGCGCGCGCACCCGGTCGGGGTTGGCGCCCGCGTAGCGGAGGACCGCGGAGCTGCCGATCGACGAGCCCACGAGCGTGCACGCGCTGCCGGCGCCCTTCTGCGCGACGAGCTCCATCGCCTTGCCGACGTCGCCCTCGACCTTCTCCCAGTCGGCGGTCTCGAACGCCTGCCACGTGATCGCGGCGCCGCCGGCGCCCTTCGTGCTCGCGCCGTGGCCGCGCATGTCGATCGCGACGACG
>JAIOII010001105.1 GCA_019912685.1 Kofleriaceae bacterium | reverse complement strand
GACCCGTGGTGCATCGCCGCGAGCCCCAGGTACGCGCGCGCGGTCGCTTCCCGCTGACCGAGCGCGCGTACCTGGGGCTCGCGGCGATGCACCACGGGTCGCCGGTCGACGTCGATCCGCGCGTCGATGCGTACGCGCGTGGTGTCGAGCTCGCGGTGACGGGGCGCCCGTGCGCTCAGCTCCAGCACCTCCTGTCGCAGGCGCTGCCGGCGCGGGGGACGAGCCGGCGCGCGACGGTCACCATCGAGCTCTCTCACTGCGAGGACGAGTCGCGGTGGACGACCTCGGAGGAGATGGCCGAGTGGCGCGAGCGCGTGGCGCCTTTCGTCAAGCGCCGGACGGTGAAGGTCACCGAGTGCTCGCGATCGGCGACGCCGGTGTACGCCTGCTCGGGCACGCCGATGACGTGCTCGCACGCCGGCACCGCGCTCGGTCGGACCAACTGCACGACGTTCGACCGGGTCGTCGAGGATCCCGTGTACAACTTCGAGCGGCGCCGCGACCTGCGTCCCTTCCGGGTGCTGTCGGGCCGCTACTACGTCGCCGGCCGCTGGCGGGTGACGCGCGACGGGCGCGAGTGGACCGACACGTTCCAGTTCGAGACGCCGCTGTCCGGTCGCACGTCGGAGGCGTGGAAGGACTCGCCGCCGATCCGCGAGGTCCCCGCGGGTGACTTCCAGACCCCGGCGGCGGCGCCGATCGTCGCGGCGGTCCGCGCGGTGCTCGACGAGAGCTTCGCCGACGACATCGCGCGGGCGGTCGAGGCGGCGCGTGCGCGCGAGGCCGCGGGGCAGGTCGACGAGGCCGACGAGGCGTGGATCCAGGTCGCGCTGCTGGGAGGCGAGCCAGGGGGACGATTCGCGCAGCTCGGCGTCACCGCCGCCGACCTGCGCGCCGCGTTCCTGGCGGTCAACCCCGAGCGCTGGCAGCTCGCGAGCGCGCGCACGTTCCACCTGCCCCGGCGCCCGCCGAAGTACACCGAGCGCAACCTCATGAACCTGCAGGCCGCGCTGGTCCCGATCGGCAAGCACGTGTGGTTCGAAGGAGGCGGCGGCAACATCGCGCTGCCCGCGATCCAGCCGATGGGGGAGCCCGCGCCGCTCGGCGGGTTGTCCGCGATGACGCTGGACCTGCGGTTCGGCGGATCGTTCGTCGGCCAGAAGCGCAAGAGCGCCTATGGCCTCCGCCTGCACGACGACGCCTCGGTCGCCTTCGGCGCGGGCATGGTCTACGACAAGCCCGAGGACGCGGTCGGCAGCTCGGGCTTCCACGCGAGCGCCGGGTACGCGCTCGGGGTCGGCTACCGCCACCCCGCCATCGGTGGCCTCGCGATCGGCGCGCGGCCCGAGCTCGGCTACGTGAAGGTCGGCCTGAACGGTGGCGCGCACACCTCGGTGCCCGCGTTCGGACGCCTCGAGCTCGCGATCGGTCTCCGCTCGCTCACGCTCGAGGCGTACGCGCCGCTCGTCGGTGACGCGCGCACCGGCGGCGCGGTTCACCTCGCGTGGGTGCGCAAGCAGCGCGAGGGCGAGAAGCTGCGCCTGACGCGGTTCATCAGCGTGCGCTACGATCGCCGCGAGCTCGACGTGACCCTCGACGTCCCGACCGACATCGAGCGCGACGTGACCGTCGAGGACCACGAGATCTCGACGGCGAGCGCGTCGTTCGGCCTCGGCTTCTGATCAGTAGGCGTCGAACGAGACCACGTCGACCGGGCCCGCGCCCGCGGCCGCGAGCGGTTCGCGGGCGGTGGCGGCGGTCGCGACGGCGACGGTGACGACCGCGTCGGGACGGAGCCAGCGCGCCGCCGCGTTCGAGACGTCGCTCGCCGAGAGCTCGGCGACCTTGCCGGGCAACGACGCGGTGTAGCCGGCGGGCAGGCCGTAGACGGCGTCGCGCACGGCGACCTGCATGCGCTGGCGCGCGGTCGCCTGGTGGAACGGCATCGAGCCGACGACGTACGAGCGGGCGAGGGCGGTCTCCTCGGAGGAGAGGCCCCGGACCGCGAGGTCGGCGTACAGATCGAGCGTCGTCTTCACGGCGTCGCCGGCGACGTCGATCGCGGTCGCCATCCACATCTCGAACCAGTGGCGGCCGCGCGAGCGGCGCAGCGTGCAGCCCGCGCCGTAGCTCCAGCCGCGGCGCACGCGGATCTCCTGCATGAGGCGCGACGAGAACATCCCGCCGAAGCCGGTCTCGAGCAGGACGAGCGCGGGCGTGTCGGGGTCGCAGAAGCGCGGGCCGAGGTGGCCCAGGTCGAGCGCGCGAGCGGGAGCTCGAGGCGGGGCAGGGAGGTCTCGGTGCCGAGCGAGGTGCGCGCGTAGGCATGCCCGGGGGCACACTCGCGATCGAACCAGCGCGTGACGAGCGAGCCGTCGTCGTCGCGGATCTCGTCGAGCACCTGCGGGGTCTCGCGGCGCAGGCGCTCGTGCTCGACCTCGGCGAAGCCGGGCGCGGCGA
>JAIOII010001104.1 GCA_019912685.1 Kofleriaceae bacterium | reverse complement strand
CGAGCTCACCGACGAGGAGCTCTTCACGGACGCCAACCCGCTCGCGCCGTACGCGGGCCAGGTCGTGCTCGAGCTGACCGAGCGCGCGCGGCTCGAGACCTTGACCGATGCACCGGCGCGCATCGCGATGCTGCGGGCGATGGGCTTCTCCTTCGCCATCGACGACCTCGGCGCCGGCTACGCCGGCCTCGGCTCGCTCGCCGTGATCGAGCCCGAGGTGGTCAAGCTCGACATGGGGCTCGTGCGCGACATCGCGACCAACCCGACCAAGCGCCGCATCGTCGCCGCGACGGCGCGGCTGTGCCGCGAGCTCGGCAGCCAGGTCGTCGCCGAGGGCGTCGAGACCGCCGAGGAGCGCGCCTTCCTGGTCGATCACGTCGACCTCTTGCAGGGCTACCTCTTCGGCCGCCCCGAGCGCGCGTTGATCAACGCCTCGACCTGACGCGCGAGCTCGTCGATCGCGATCGGCTTGGAGAGGTACGCGTCGAAGCCGGCGTGCAGCAGGCGATCGCGCTCGCCGTCGAGCGCATGCGCCGTCATCGCGAGCACCGGGATGCTGGCGAGGCGAGGATCCCCGCGCAGCTCCTCGAGCAGGCGGCGGCCGCCGCCGTCGGGGAACTCGATGTCGGTGACGATGACGGACGGCACGATGTGGCGCAACACCGCGCGCGCCTCCGGCAACGACGCCGCGACGCTCACGATGTAGCCGCGGCGCGTGAGCACGGCGTGCGCGAGCTTCTGGTTGAGCACGTCGTCCTCGACCAGGAGCACGGTGTGCGCCTCCTCGGAGGCGAGCGGCAGCGAGCCCGTCGCGTCGGCCGCGAGCGCGCGGACGGTGGCGACGGCGATCGGCAGGAGCACGGTGAAGGTGCTGCCGCGGCTGGGGGTGCTCGCCACCGTGATCTCCCCGCGGTGGAGCTCGACGAGCGCGCGGGTGAGCGCGAGGCCGAGGCCCGTGCCCTCGGCGCGGCGGCGGCGGCCGTCGCCGATCTGCTCGAAGGCGCGGAAGATGCGCGGGAGGTCACCGGCGGCCAGGCCCACGCCCGTGTCGGCGACGGCGATCGCCATCATGTCGCCCTGGCGCTCGGCGGTGAGCCGCACCATGCCGGTGCGCGGCGTGAACTTGATGCCGTTCGAGACGAGGTGGGTGAGGATCTGTATCAGGCGCGCTGCGTCGGCGTCGACGCGAGGCAGGTCGTCGCGGATGTCGAGGACGACCGAGACGCCGCCGGCCTCGGCCTGCGGCTTCAGCTGATCGCGCACCTGGGCCGCCAGCGGCGCGAGCGCGACCGGCTCGCGGAGGAGCGTGACGCGACCGGCCTCGATCCGGGTCAGGTCGACGAGGTCGTTGACGAGGCGCAGGAGGTGCCGCCCGCTCTCGCGGATGTAGCGCAGGTGCTCACGATGGGACGGCGCCAGCTCGACCGCGTCCTCGTGGAGGAGATCGCTGAAGCCGATGATGCTGTTGAGCGGCGTTCGCAGCTCGTGGCTCATGTTGGTGAGGAACGCGGCCTTGACCCGGCTGGCGAGCTCGCTGGCGCCGTCCTCGTGGCGATGGAGGATGAACCGCACGTCGCCGTCGGCCGACAGGACGGGCCAGCAGCTCGCGTCGGCCGCGCGCGTCTCGATCACGCGGTCGAGCGACGCGCGCAGCTCGACGGGCGGATCGGGGAAGACCTCGAACACGCCGTTGCCGACGATCTCCTCGCGGCGGGTGACCGTGGCGTCGAGGTAGGCGTCGGTCGCATCCACGATCGTGAAGCGCGGCGGATCGGGCTCGAGCACGAGCAACGGCGCGGGAGCGCTCGTGAACATCCGAGCGTAGTCGGGACGCGCCCCGGTGGTCATCAGGCGAGTTTTTCGCGAGCGCCGAGGCGCTTCAATCACCCCGCGAGGGTGAGCCCGACTACACGTCGAGGTGGCGGAGCTTGTCGGGGTTCCGGTGGGTGAAGAGCGACCGGATGACGCCGCCGGCATCGACGTCGAGCAGGAGCGCCGTCGTGATCACGCCGTGCTCGCGCAGCACGAGCGCGGGCAGCCCGTTGAGCTCGCGCACCTCGATCGATGCGCCCGCGGCGCCCTTGCGGGCGAGCCCGACGAGCAGACGCGCGACCCGGTCCGGCCCGGCGATGGGGTTGCGCGCGGCGCGGGCG
>JAIOII010001103.1 GCA_019912685.1 Kofleriaceae bacterium | reverse complement strand
ATCGCGGCGCGCGTCGATCGCGCGCTGCGCGCCCGCTTCCGCGACGACCAGCTCAAGCGCGCGGTCGTGTGGTGGCTCGCCGGCGGCATGAAGCCGGGCACGCACGCCGACGTGATCGACGAGGCGGCGCGCGAGTTCGAGGTGCGCGCGCGGGGCACGGCCGCGCTCGCCGCGCGCTTCGCCATAAAGGGCCGGGTCGCGTGGGTCGACAGCGCGGTGGAGAAGCTTCCGTTCGACAAGACCGACCTCCTGCTCGCCGGCCAGGCGCGGGCGCCGGTGTCGATGGTCAAGGACTCGGGGCAGCTCACGATCGCGGCGGCGTTCGGCTCGGGCTGGGACTTCGTGAAGCTCCTCGAGCTCGGTGGCGGCATGCCGACGCGCGTGACCGTCCCCGAGAGCCGCTTCGTCGAGGCGCTCCGCGTGATCAACGAGGCGCCCGAGCCGGTGCCGACCGGCGACGCCGCCGTCGCCGCCGAGCCCGACTGATCGTGCTAGATCGGCGGCCATGAGCGAGCGAGTCCGCAACGGGACCGTGACCGACGACGTCGCCGATCAGCTCCTCGAGAGCTACCAGGACGCGGGCGCGGGGATGCAGCACCTCGCCGCCTACGAGCTGCCGAGCGCCGAGCAGGTGGCGCGCGTCGTCGAGCAGTGTCGCGCGCTCATGTTCCCCGGCTACGCGGGCGGCGGCGCCGTGCGGCTCACGCGTACCGAGCTGCGCGACCTCGTGCGCGAGCGGGTCGACGACCTGCGCAACAGCCTGCGCCGCCAGGTGTACCGTGCGATCGATCACCGCCAGCAGGTGATGGCCGGCCGCGCCGAGGACTGTCCGCCGTGCGCGGCGCGCGCCGAGGGCATCGTCGACCGCTTCATCGCCGGCCTGCCGGCGCTGCGCGCGGCGCTCGCCCGGGACGTGAAGGCCGCGTTCGAGAGCGATCCGGCGGCGACCGGGGCCGACGAGATCCTCGTCTGTTACCCGGGGTTCTACGCCATCACCGTCTACCGCATCGCCCACGCCCTCCTCGTGGAGGGGGCGGTGATCGTGCCGCGCATGATGACCGAGATCGCGCACGAGAAGACCGGGATCGACATCCACCCGGGCGCCAGCATCGGCGAGTCGTTCTTCATCGACCACGGCACCGGGGTCGTCATCGGCGAGACCACCCTCATCGGCGACCGGGTGCGCATCTACCAGGGCGTCACGCTGGGCGCGATGAGCGTCCCGCGCAGCGAGGCCCGCCCGGCGCCCGGGGCGCGCCGGCACCCGACGATCGAGGACGACGTCGTCATCTACGCCGGCGCCACCATCCTGGGCGGCGACACGGTCATCGGCAAGGGGGCGGTCATCGGCGGCAACGCGTGGGTGACCGCCAGCGTGGCCCCCGGCGCCCGGGTGGCCGGGGCCGTCTCGCGACGCGAGACGGGTGCGTGATAGGCTCGGGGACGTGAGCCACGACGTCGAGGCCGGGTCGCGACCGCGCACCGTGTCGCGCATGCGCTTCGTGGCGCCGCCGGGCATGGAGCTCGAGGGCGGCGAGACCCGGCAGACGATCGGCCGCTACGAGATCGTCAAGGTGCTGGGCAAGGGCGCGATGGGCGTCGTCTACAAGGCGCGCGATCCGCTGCTCGACCGCACGGTCGCGGTGAAGACGATCGTGTCGCCGCAGGGCTCGGGCAAGCGCATCCGCTCGGCGTACCTCGAGCGCTTCCAGCGCGAGGCCAAGGCCGCGGCCAAGATGCAGCACCCGGCGATCGTGACGATCTTCGACGTCGGCGTCGACGAGGCGTCGGGCGCGCCCTTCATGGTGCTCGAGTACCTGCCGGGCGAGACGCTCGCCGATCGCCTCGATCGCGTGCGCATGCCGCTCGGCCGCGGCATCAACATCGCGCTCGATCTGGCGAGCGCGCTCGCCTTCGCGCACCGCCAGCGCATCGTCCATCGCGACGTGAAGCCGGCGAACGTGCTCCACGCCGGCGAGCAGCGGTGGAAGCTGGCCGACTTCGGCATCGCGCGCCTGCCCGACAGCGATCTCACCCAGGTCGGCATCTTCATGGGGACGCCCGGCTACTCGCCGCCCGAGGCGATCCGCGAGGGGCGCTACACCGCGCAGGCCGACGTGTTCGCCTGGGGCGCGGTGCTGTACGAGATCCTGTGCGGGCGCATCCCGTACGAGGGGCCCGACACCAAGACGACGAACAACTTCGTCGTGAAGGGCGACGCGCTGTCGCCCACGCACCACGATCCGTCGGTGCCCCAGCCGCTCGCCGAGGTGTGCCTGGTCGCGCTCGAGCCATCGGCAGGCAAGCGCTACAAGGACGCGGCGGAGGCCGAGGTCGCGCTGCGCAAGGCGTGGGAGCACTGCCTGCGCGACGGGCTGGTCTCGCCGATGGCGCTCGCCGGCGACGAGGTGCCGCACGAGCGCGCCGGCAAGGCGATGCACGCCGCGGTGACGTCGCAGACCCGGAACGATCGCGGGGCCGATCGCGGCGTCGCGGCGACCGCGCCGCAGACGGCGGCCTTGCGCACCGAAGATCTCGTCGCCGCCGGCGACACCGACCTGGGCGGCGACACGGACCCGGGCCAGATCACGGCGCGGCGCGAGCCGGGCGCGATGCTGGTGGTGCAGCCGATGGGCAAGGGCCGCGTCGGCGACGACGATCCCACGCGCGTGCTCGCGCGCGACGACCAGCCGCGCTCGGAGAAGGTGCCGCGGCCCGACGCCAGGGCGGCGAAGCCGAGCTCCAGGCCCGGCGAGAAGCCGGCGGAGCGAGGTGAGCGCTCCGAGCGCGCGGCGAAGAGCGACCGGAGCGACCGGGCCGAGAAGCCCGGCGACCGGATCGTCAACACCCCGCGCGAGGCGGTGCGGCGGCCCGCCCCGCCGTCGAAGGCGCCGTGGATCTTCCTGATGGTGCTGGTCGCGTCGATCGCGGCCGTGGTCACCGCCTACGTGCTCACGCGCGGCTGACCTCGAGCAGCGCGCGCACGTCCTCGGCGCAGCCGCGCGCGAGGGTGTAGCCGGCGCCGCCGTGACCGTAGTCGTGGATGACGCGCGGGTCGGCGGGGTCGCGCTCGACGCGCACGGTCGGACGCGCGGGG
>JAIOII010001102.1 GCA_019912685.1 Kofleriaceae bacterium | reverse complement strand
CGTTGAACAATCTCGTCGAACGTCAAGGGCACGCGGCGGCCGCCGACCGGCGGGACGCGTGCGCCCTCGGCTTCGCCGCCGCGTGCCCTTGACGTTCGACGAGATTGTTCAACGTTTGAACCGGATTCGAACCAACGTTTGGACAAACAGGACAATTCCTGAACATCCCCGGACGTCCCTGTTCGTGAAGTAATGCAGATAACAGGTATTTCCCTCATGGCGCAGCCGTTGCAAACCCTTGTCGGCGAGGGAGGAAGACATGGCTGGCCAAGCTGCTCGCATCGCGGTTCTCCGGGTCGTCACGAGGGCGTTGCTCATCGGTCCCATCGCGGGGCTGCTGATGGCACCGACATGTGACCAGTCCTTCAACGGAAGCTCCGGTTCCAGCTCCAATCCAGCGGTCGCCTATCGCGCGTTTGGCGACTCGATCCCCGCGGGCAACCTCAACAGCGGCTCGAGCTCGGCGAAGAGCTACGTCGGGTACTTCGCCGACGACATGGCCGCCGCCAAGGGCTGGTACGTCAACTACGACGCCAAGACGATCTCCGGCGAGACGACGTCGCAGATCAACAGCACGATGCTCTCCAACACCAGCAGGATGACGGCGGCGAAGATCTTCACCTTCAACGGGGGCGGCAACGATCTGCTCGACGCGCGGGCCGCCTACGCGAGCAACTGCAACGCATCCACGCTCGCGACCACCATGAACAACTGGCGCTCCGCCTGGGACGCCGTCATCAACACGGTCGACACCTATGTCCCGGCGAATGCGGCGATCCGCACCATGACCCTCTACTACCCCGATCCGAACCGGGACAAGAACAAGCAGTGCTCGGGGCAGCGGAACCACTTCGAGGTCTTGCTCCCGCACGGGCTCGCAGCCTCGGACTACATGTGCGCGACCGCCCAGGCCAGGGGATGGCGCTGCGCCGACGCGTTCACGGTCATGAACTGCGACGAAGACGTGAACGGCAACCCGAGCCCGCGGTGCCCGAACAAGGCCTGGCTGCAGAACCTCGCCGCCGGGGCGTGCCCGCGCGGCACCAACGGCATGATGGACCACAACTGCATCCGCAACCATCTCGACGCCACGGGCGACTGGGCGTACTTCAAGGATCCCTCGTCGCTGTCGAAGGGCCTCACGTCCGTCAACCTGATCCAGGGCGACTACGTCCACCCGAACCAGGCCGGCCACGACCGGCTCGGCGCGGCGCACCACGCCCTCGGCTACGACGATTGCGGTGCTTGCCCGGTGGCGGCGGTGTGCGGCGACGGCACCTGCAACGGCTCCGAGACCTGCAACACCTGCGGCACCGACTGCGGCGCGTGTCCGGCTGGCATCAACGAGACGAACATGTCCGTCGCCGCGGGTACGTACTCGGCGACGTTCACGCTCACCGCCACGAACCCGCGCTTCAGGATGAGCGGTGGCACCGGTGACGCGGATCTGTACGTCCGCCTGGGCAGCCCGCCGACGACCTCGTCGTACACTTGCCGCTCGTGGGTCACGGGCAACAACGAGAGCTGCAGCATGAGCGGAAGCGGCACCTGGTACGTGCGCGTCTACGGGTACACCGCCGCGAGCGGGTTCAATCTCTGGTCCGAGTGATCGTCGGTTCTCGGGAGCGATCGCGATGAACGAGCCCAGGACCGCGCGGGCCAGATTCCTGGTGCCGGCGCTGGTCGCGGTCGCGCTCTTGATCGTGGCGGTGTGGCTGTTCCGGCGGGACGATGGGGCCAAGGGCGCCGAACCGAGCGGGCAGCCCCGGGCGGAACGCGAGGACGAGCCGGGCCGAGACGAGGCGCCGCCGCCGCCGCCGCCCCAGCGCATGACGAGGCCGCCAGCCGAGGAAGCGACGACACCGCCGCCGGCCGCGGCGTCGTTGCACGATCGCCTCGGCGGACGCAGCGCGATCCACGCCCTGGCCGGCAAGCTCCTCGACGTCGTGCAGCGCAACGAGGTCATCATGGCCAACGTGAACCTCCGGGCGGTGCTCCCGACGGTCGACGCGCGGCTGCTCCACGACCACATCACCAACTTCCTCTGCAGGGCGACGGGTGGACCGTGCCAGTACACGGGTCGCACGATGAAGGACTCCCACGCTCACCTGAAGATCACCTCGGCGGAGTGGGACGCCATGATCGATGACCTCGCCGTCGTCCTCGTCGACATGGAGGTGCCGGCGCGAGAGGCCCAGGAGCTGATGGACCTCATCGGCGCGCTCGAGGACGACATCGTCACCCGGTAGTCGGCACGATCGGGCAACGAGCGGACGAGCCCGGCTCGATGCGAACCGTCGATGGTCGTGGGCGCGGTCCGCGTGGTACGGACCGCGCCATGCTGTACGCACGCGCCGGGCTCGGCTCCTTCGTCACGGTCGTTGCCCTCGCCGGCGCGGGCTGCGGAGACGGAGAGGGCGAGCCCGCGCCCGTCGAGACGTTCGACGGCATCGACGTCCTCTTCGTCGTGAACGACAGCCGCGCGATGGTGCCGTTGCAGGAGCGCCTCGGGGAGCACGTGGCCGGCTTCCTCGACTCGCTCGCCGCGGCCGAGGGCGCGCTGCCCAGCCTGCACGTCGGCGTCGTCTCGACCGAGGTCACCGACTCGACCGTCCCCGCGGCCCTGTGTCCGGGCCGGACCGGTGGCGAGCTGCGGTCGATCGACTGCCTCACCGACGGAGCGTTCGCGCGCAGCGCCGACGGCAACTACGCCGGCGCGCTGGCCGACGCCGCCGCGTGCATGATGCAGCTCGGCGATCTCGGCTGCCCGTTCGAGCAGCCGCTCGAGGCGATGCGCCGCGCCCTCGACGGCTCGGTCCCCGGCAACGATGGCTTCCTGCGCGACGACGCGCTGCTCGCGGTGATCTTCGTGACCGACGAGGACGACTGCTCGGCGGCCGACCCGTACCTCTTCAGCCAGACCACGACGCAGTACGGGCAGCTCAGCTCCTACCGCTGCTTCGCCCACGGCATCCGATGCGACCAGCCCGACACCGGAACGCCCGGGCCGCGGACCGGCTGCGTGCCGGCGACCGACGGGCCGCTCCATCCGGTGGACGACTACCTCGCGTTCCTCGAGACGCGCAAGGGCGGTCGCGGGCGCGTGGTCGTCGGCGGCCTGGTCCCGCCGTCGTCGCCGGTGCAGGTCCGCCGCGAGGCCGAGACCGGGCTCACGTTGCTCGAGCCGCTCTGCCCGTCGATCGGCCCCGAGATCGGCCTGCAGACCTGGCCGAGCCCGCGCATGCACGCGCTCGCCGACGCCATCGCCGCCGCCACCGACGGCGAGCCCGCGCTCGGCTCGCTCTGCAGCGACGACTGGTCGGTCCCGCTCGCCGCTCTCGCCGGGCGCGTCGCCGACACCTACCGCGAGTGAGGCGCCAGTCGGGTATACCCGGGCGACCGTGAAGCTCGATCTGCACCGCCACCTCGAAGGCTCGCACAGCGCGACCGCGCTGCTCGCCGTCGCGCGCGAGCACGACCTCCGTGATCCCCTGTTCTACGACGCCAGCGCCGCGCGCTGGCGGACCCCGGCCGAGCTGTCCGCCGACGTGACCATGGCGGGCCCCACCGACGACGCCACCGTGTTCTACGGGTGCATCGTCAAGGCGCGGGCCGCGTACGTCAGCGTCGCCGCGATCGGCTCGCTGGCCCGTCACGCGTTCCGCGAGGCCGCCGACGAGACCGACGGCTGCGAGCTACGCGTCAGCCTGTTCTCGATGACGCGCACGTTGATCGAGCGCCAGGGGCATGCGTGGCGCGACGTCACTCCCACCGCGTTCGCCGACACCTACGCGCGGCCGGTGCTGGCGGCGGTGCTGGCCGCGCGCGACGAGGTCGCGGCGGCGACCGGCAAGACGCTCCTGGTCCGGCTGGGCCTGTCGCGCACGTTCGAGAGCGAGCCGCACTACCGCGCGCTGGCCGCGGTCATCCGCGACCACGCCGCGGCGCTGGTCGGCCTCGACGTGCTCGGCATCGTCACCGGCGCCGACACCGAGCCGCTGCCGCCGGCCCTCGTCGCCATCCTCGACGACCTCCGGCCGGTGCTCCCCGACCTGACGATCCACGCCGGCGAGTTCGCGGGCCACGCCTCGGTCGATCGCACGCTCGCGCTCTCGCCGCGCGGCATCGGCCACGGCGTCCACGCCCTCGAGAGCGCCGCCACGCTCGACCGCCTGCTCCGCGACGGCGTCACCCTCGAGGTGTGCCCGACCAGCAACCGCCTGCTGATCCCGACGGCGCTCGCCGCGCTGGAACGCGCCCACGGCGGCATGACGCCGCTGCGCGCGCTCCAGCACGCCGGCGTCCACTGCGTGCTCGGCAGCGACGACCCGACGCCGATGGGCACCTCCTTCGCGCGCGAGTGGCAGCTAGCCGGCGACCTCGGCGTCGACCGGGCGCGCGTCGAGGCCGACGCCGCGCGTCGCTGGGCCGAGCTGACCTGACGCCGGCCGCAACGGCTGCCACGTGGAGTTCGCACAGTGCTACCCTGATTTCGTGAAGGCAGTGTTGAGCCTGGCGTCCCCGTCGACCTACGCCGACTACCTGGCCGTCGAGCAGGTCAGCGAGCATCGCCACGAGTTCATCGACGGAGTGATCGTCGCCATGGCCGGCGGTTCTGGCGAGCACAATGCGCTCGCGTCACGGTTCGGCGCGCTATTCGGCAACCGCGTGCCCCGCGGCTGCCGAAGCTACTCGCCCGACCAGCGGTTCTGGATCGCAGGTACTGCTCGGGGCCGCTACAGCGACGGCTCGATCATCTGCGGCAAGCCGGAGTACGCCGCCCATGACGGACAGGCGGCGACCAACCCTCTGGTCATCGTCGAGATCTTGTCACCCAGCAGCGCCGGCGACGACGACGGCGACAAGCGCCGCGACTTCCAGTCCCTCGTGACGCTCCAGGCCTACGTCATCGCTGCCCAGGACGCGCGACGTGTGAAGGTCTACCGCCGGGACGATCGCGGCAACTGGCGCGACCAACCCGACCACTACGTCGACGGCACGTTCGACCTGCCCGGCCTCACCGCGCCGCTCACGGTCGACGCCATCTACGACGACATCCTCGACGCCGCCGGCCGATCCCTCCTTCGCTGAACGCCGGCGCTGCTGCGCCCGGACCCAGAGTTCATACCGGTGAGAGAGCGCGCGGACCGGAGTTGTTTGACTGGGACTCGACATGGGCGTCGACCTGGCGCGCGTCGAGTCCGACGCCGCGCGCCGCTCGGCCGATCTCACCTGACGGCTCGAGCGACGCGCGGCCGCAATCAAGCCCGGTCCGGATCTCCTCAAGCCCGGTCCGGATCTCCCGCTGCGTGCTCGGCAGCGACGATCCGACGCCGATGGGCACCTCCTTCGCGCGCGAGTGGCGGGTGGCGGGCGAGCTGGGCGTCGACCTGGCGCGCGTCGAAGCCGCCGCCGCGCGCAGGTGGGCCGAGCTCACCTCACGGCCCTGAGACGCGCGGATTGCGCGAGAACGGAGGAAACCTGGGGAGCGGGCTGGCGATAAGGCCCCCACATGATGAAGTCTCTCCAAGCGTCGCCTCACAGCATTTTGAGCGATATCCGAAAATCGGTACAGTCGTCCGTGACGGTGAGGACTCCGGTCTTTGCGATATCGCTCGTCGTTGCGGCCTGTGGTTCGTCTGCCGGCGACGACGAGCCCGACGATGCCAACATCCTCGATGTGTCGTCGATCGATGCAGCGCCGTTCACGGACGCGGTCGACGCACCGACGGATGCGCAGATCTGGCCGCCGACGGACTTCGGGATCACGGTCAGCGCTGCGGCCGTCGCGGACTTCGATGGTGATGGCCGCGAGGACCTCTTGCTCGCGATCGACAATGGCCACCGAGGGCTCCATGTCTTCCGAGGTGGCGTCGACCTCGATGACCACGGCGCCGTCATCGACGCGCCGGACCACGCCGAGTTGCTCCTCGGCGCTGTGGCGGCGCTCGCGCTGTATGACGGCTTGGCCGTGATCGTGCACGACGGCGGACCTCCGACCATGGCGGTCTTCGATACAGACCTCACGCTGTACAGTACGAGCAACGGGATTCCGACGTTTCCACCGACGGACTACGTCGGACTCGCGCCGTTACCCATCGGCGCCCAGGGATCGCTCGGGATCGCGACCTCGACCGAGCTTCGTTACCTCGAACGCGACGAGCTCCGGCTCAACCCGCCGACCGTCACGACGTTGTCGCAACCATCGAGTCCGTTCATGGACATACGTGCGTTCGCCAGTGACCCGAGCGGCACGCTGGTGGTCGCCGAGAGGTCGCGAGTTTCGCTCGGTGCACCTCCTGCGGCCAGCGGTGGAGCACACACCTGGACGCAGCGACCGCTCGCCGGCGCGCCATGGGCCAACGTCATCGTCGGCAACGTGACGAACGACGCGCGTCCCGACGTCATCGGGTACCGCAAGCCAGCTGGAGGCAGCGCCGAGATCTGCGTACACGATGGCGCCGATTCACCTGGCGTCCAGCCGACGTGCAAGGTGCTGACCGGCCAGCTGGCCGAGTTCGGGCTGCTGCTCCATGCAGAGCTGGATCCTTCTCCGGGTCGCGATCTCATCGTCGCGATGGCACGGCAAGGGTACTTCATCGACGCTTACCCCGACCTTCATGTCGACGTCGCCGGCGTGCGCAGCGGTCCTCGCCGCACGCTCAACCTCGAACGATGGCCCGATCACCTCGTGACGATGGATGTCGACGGAGATGGAGATCGCGAGCTGATCCTGATCAATCAGTTCGGCCACATTCAGTGCCTCGCCCTGACCTCTGCCGCGTTCGGGAGCTGCTGATGCGTACCGCTGCAACCTGGTTTCTCGTCATCACGGCCTGCGGCGGCGGAGCATCGGTTCCCGATGACGCGAACTTCGACGGAACGATGGCGGACGCGGTCTCGATCGATGCCCCGGACGATGCGCCCGCGGATGGCGTCGACGCGACGCCCGTCGATGCTCCCCCGCTGCATTGCACGGAATCGCAGCAGATGATCGCCGACGTCACGCCTCTGCGCATCTGGAGCGTCGCGGCGCTCGACGATACCGTGTACTTCACGACGTACGATCCCGATGACCTCGACGGTGGAGGAGAGGTTCGCGCGATCGCGATGAGCAACCTCGAGGTCTCGACCGTCGGAACGATCACGGGGATCGCCAACCTCGAGGCGATCGACGGATGGCTCTACGTCGCCGATGGCGGAACGGTGGGCTCTCTCTGGCGTTATCAGTCGGGTCAGCCGGTTCAGCAGCTGGCGACGAACCGCTCGTCGGTGCTCGCCGTCGCCGTAGATGCAACGCAGGTCTACTGGAGAGAGGCGACGAGCCAGAGCTCCATGCTCATGCGCGCACCACTCGCTGGCGGGGCGCCCTCGCCGATCGACGAGGTCGATGTGTGGCGACTGGCCGTCGATGATCAACGGCTGTACGCGGTCGGATTCGGCGCAGCCCTCGGCTATCGCAAGGACAACTGGTTCCGCAACTGGTACGCAGGTGGGCTCTTGCTCGCGACCGACGTGCTGATCGACGACGGTGAGCTGATCGTGGTCGACAATCTAGGTGTGCACGCCGCGCGGCCCCCGTCGATGACGTTCACGCCGCTCGCGACCTTGCCGACCCAGGAGCGGCACGGGGGCATGACCCTGCGCGACAACTACCTGTGGATCACGGCCGAGGGCTACGGGATCAAGCGCGTGCACCGTCAGGGCGGATCGCTCGAACAGGTGACCCTTGCGGCGGCGCTCGGTGAGCCGGTCTTCGCCGGCCCGTATCTCGCGTGGCGGGTGGACAGCACGTTGCATCGCTGCGTTCCCTAGATGCTCGAGGCCTCCAAGCTCGACTGAGCCTCACGGCACGTAGACGAGATGGATCGCGATCCGGAAGCCATCCTGGCTCTCCCGGACGCGGACATCGAGCACCATGTCGCTCCGCCCGCCCTCGCGCGTCCACAGGTCGACGAGCACGTGCCAGTCGGTCCCCGTCCAGCTGGCGATGGAGGTCGACCAGGTGTCGCGCGGAAGCTCCACCAGAGTCTCGCCGTATTCAGCGGCGTACGCGCGCATCTGCGCCGAGGTCTCGACCGAGACCGGGTCGACGCGCGGGTCCACCTCGGCCAGCTCGTAGTCCCCTCGGACGAACGCGCTCACGATGCTCCGCAGCGCCGGCCGCCACGCGGTCGCGACGGGGTGCTCGCGCTCGGAGTCCTTGATGGCCTCGCAGAAGGGTTCGGGAACGCCTCGCCGCACCTCGCGAATCCACGGGGAGATGAGGAACTGCGCCTCCGGTTCGTCGATCTCGCCCTGCGACCAGTAGTCGAGCAGCGCCAGGTGGAGGTGTGCGTCTCGCACGAGCAGGGCGGCAATGCGCGCTTGCTGCGCAGGGATCGTTCCGCTCGCTCCGAGCGCGTCATCCGCGGACGCGACGATCAGCGACATCAGGGCGCGACGATCTTCGTCATCGAGCTCGCCGGTCTCGTATAGACGCACGAACTCGTCGATGCGAGCGGCATCGCACAGCTCGAGCTCCCAGTCCTGCTCCGCGCCCGATGCCGGGAGCTCCAGCATCCGCGTGAGCTTCGAGATGGCGCCAGCTGTGAGGATGGGCAGCATGCGACAGTCCGAGGTCGCCGAAACATTCGCCCCACGCGGTAGCGCGTGGCGACGGCGGCGGTGAGAACACTATCCGGGCGAGGCGGTCGGGTATACCCGGGCGACCGTGAAGCTCGATCTGCACCGCCACCTCGCGCCGCCAGGGCCGCCGCCCGCGGCGCCACCGCCGGCAGGTCCGCCGCCGTCGGCCCCACCGCCCGCGGGGTCGCCGATGGCGGTCGCCGCGACGCTGGTCCCGCAGAGCGGACCGGGCCCGATGGGCGGAACAGGTAGAGGTGTCCGTCGACCGG
>JAIOII010001101.1 GCA_019912685.1 Kofleriaceae bacterium | reverse complement strand
CCGCGCTGGCCGCGCGCGTCACCGCCCTCGTCGCCGACGAGGAGGCGTGCGCGGCGCGGCTGGCGGCGGCTACTTGATGTCGCCGCCGCAGTAGCGGACGCCGAGGAGGAACGCGAGCGTGTCGCCGACGCCCGCCGGATCCGGGGGCGTCAGGTCGAGGCCGATCGCCGCGGCGATGTCGACGGCCGGGACGACGTTGTAGACCGCGGTCACCTTCGCCGGCGTGGCGTCGGCGCCGATGAACGCGTTCGCCGAGTCGGCGATGTTGAAGGTCGCCAGCGTCGTGTCGAGCTGGAGGTAGAGCTCCGGCGTCGCCTGGAAGCCGGCCGCGACGGGCAGGCCGAACGTGATCGGCGTGGCCATCGCCGCGTCCTCCTCGAGCGCGACCTGCAGCTGGCCGCCCGGGGTGATGAGGCACAGCTTGTCGCTGACGTTGTACTGCACCTGGGCGCCGAGCCCGAGCGGCCGCATGCCCTCACCCACGAGGTCGTAGCCGACCTGCGCGCGGGCGACCGCCTCGAGCTTGCCGTCCATCGCGCCGCGCACCGCGGCGTAGCCGACGCCGACGTCGACGGTGCCCTTGGCCTCGAACTCCTTCAGCGCGAACGCGTAGAACGCCGCCGCCTCGAGCTTGTCGTTGATGCCGTAGCCGGCGACGAGGCCGGTGGCGAGGACCGAGAAGTCCTTGTTGCTCGCGGTGTCGTCTCCGGCCATGAAGACGCCGCCGGGCAGCGTCAGGGGGCGGGCGATCACCGCGCGCGGGTAACGCGGGGTCGCGCCCAGGTCGACGGTCGCTTCGGCCGTCGCGACGGGGGCGGTCGCCTCGCCTTCGGTCGAGACGGCGCCCTCGGTGGACACCGCAGCTTCGCCTTCGCCGTCGCCCTCACCGGGCTCCTGGGCCCAGCTGGCGGCGGGGGCCAGCGCGAGGAGCGATGCGGACAAGAGGCCAAGCTTCGTGGTTCGAGAAATCATCTGGGTTCCTCCCGTGTGTGTCCGCACGCTACCGAGCGAGAGGCACCGGCATGTTTCCGACTCGCTAAAGTTACCGACACGGTCGATGAGCGGACCTCGCCGTCACCGCCGTCGAACGCGGATGCTGAACCCCGCTTTGTGTGCGAATCTGCGGACGTGAGTGGGGACTCGCGCGATTCGACGCTCGCCACGCTGGTGCTGAAGGGCGGGCGCGAGCCGGCGCCCGAGCCGGCGACCGAGGAGCCGGCGACGGCGCCCGACACCGACTCGTCGGCGATGGCGCGCCTCCGCGTCGAGGCCGCGACCGAGCTCGCGCGCGGCGGCATGGGCTCGATCCTCCGCGTGCGCGATCCCGGCATCGGCCGCTGGGTCGCGCTCAAGCGGGTCGACGTCGAGCAGGCGCGGAAGGTCCCCGAGATCGGGCACCTCCTCCTCGAGGAGGCGCAGATCACCGGCCAGCTCGAGCACCCGAACATCGTGCCGATCTACGACCTCGGCAACGACGAGCACGGGTTCCCGATGTTCACGATGAAGCTCGTGGTGGGCCAGACGCTCACCGCGCTCATCGGCCTGTCCGAGCGGAGCGGCCACAAGCCGCAGCAGCTGCGCGTGATCCTCGACGCGCTGGTGAAGGTGTGTGACGCGGTCGCCTACGCGCACGACAAGGGCGTCATCCACCGCGATCTCAAGCCCGACAACATCATGGTCGGCAGCTACGGTCAGGTCTACGTCGTCGACTGGGGCTGCGCGCTCCTCGAGCGCGATCCGCCGGGGCGCGCGCCCGGCGAGACCGTGACCGTGCGCTCGCCGGGCAAGGCGCGGACGTCGCCCGAGGCGGTGCTCGGCACCGTCGCGTACATGGCGCCCGAGCAGGCGCGCGGCCACCTCGATCTCGTCGACGCGCGCAGCGACGTCTACTCGCTCGGCGCGATCCTCTACCAGGTGCTCACGCGGCGGCCACCGCACCGCGGGAAGGACGCGGCGCAGTCGATGCAGATGGCGCAGGTCGGCAACGTCATGCCGCCGGCCGAGCTGCGCCCGCACTTCGACATCCCGGCGCAGCTCGCGAGCATCGCGATGAAGGCGCTCGCGCCGCTGCCGGCGGATCGCTACCAGACCGTGCTCGAGCTGCGCGACGCGATCAAGGACTTCCTCGCGGGCGGCAGCTGGCTGCCGAGCCGCCGCTTCCGCGCCGGCGCCGTCATCGTCGCCGAGGGCGAGCCGGGTGACGCCGCGTACATCATCGTGTCCGGCACGTGCGAGGCGTCGCGCCTGGTCCAGGGCGCGCCCACGGTGCTGCGCACCATGGGGCCCGGCGAGGTGTTCGGCGAGACCGCGATCCTCACCGACCAGCCGCGCTCGGCGACCGTCACGGCCGCGAGCGACGTCGTCGTCACGGTGATCACGCGCGAGGCCGTCGAGGGCGAGCTCGCGGGGTCGTCGTGGATCGGCGCCTTCGCGCGCGCGCTCGCCGCCCGCTTCCGCGAGGCCGAGCGGCGCGCCGACGACGCCCTCGCGACCGTGTCCGAGCTCCGCGCCCGGCAGGCCGCCTCAGAAGCCGAGTAGCGTGCCGACCTGGAAGACGAAGAGGCTCGCCGCGTAGGCGAGCACGGTCATGTAGCCGAACAGGAAGAGCGGCCAGCGGTAGCCGCCGGTCTCGCGCTTCACGACGGCGAGGGTGCTCATGCACTGGCAGGCGAGCGCGAAGAAGATCATGAGCGAGAGCCCGACGAGCGGCGAGTAGGCCCGCGCGCCGTCGGCTTTCCTCTCCTCCTTCAGCTTGTCGCGCAGCGAGCCCTCGTCGTCGCCGGCGCCGTAGATGATGCCCATCGTCGCGACGAAGACCTCGCGCGCCGCGAACGCGCCGATGATGCCGACGCCGATCTTCCAGTCGAAGCCGAGCGGCTCGATCGCGGGCTCGATCGCCTTGCCGAGCTGCGCGCCGTAGCTGGCCTCGAGCTGGGCCTGCGACTGCGCCGCCTCGTCGAGGTGCGCCAGCTCCTCCGACGACGCGCGGGGGAAGTAGAGGAGGGCCCAGAGCACGATCGTGCACGCGAGGATGACCGTGCCCGCCTCGCGCAGGAACATCGACGACTTGCTCCACATCATGCGCACGATGTCGCGCAGGCGCGGGGCGCGGTACGGCGGCAGCTCGATGACGAAGGGCAGGCGCTTGGCCTTGAGCTGGCGGACGGTCCTGGAGAGGACCCACGCCGCGGCGAGCGCGGTCAGCACGCTGAAGGCGTACATCGCGACCATGAGCAGGCTCTTGGTCGAGAGGCCGCCGAACGTGCTCGACGGGAAGAGCGCGGCGATGACGAGCGTGTACACCGGCAAGCGCGCCGAGCAGGTCATGAGCGGGATGACGAGCATCGTGAGCGTGCGGTCGCGCTGCCGCTCCATCGTGCGCGTCGCCATGATCGCGGGCACGGCGCACGCGAACCCGGACAGCATCGGCACGAAGGCGCGGCCGTGCAGGTTCATCGATCGCATGATGCGATCCATCAGGTACGCGACGCGCGCGAGGTAGCCGAGGTCCTCGAGCAGGCCGAGGAAGAAGAAGAGGAGCAGGATCTGCGGCAGGAAGACGAGGACCGAGCCGACGCCGGCGATGATGCCGTCGACGACGAAGTCCTCGAGGATGCCGTCGGGGAGGACGCGCCGGGCCTGATCGCCGACCCAGCCGAAGACGTCCTCGACCAGCGCGATCGCGGGCTCTGACCACGCGAACAGCGACATGAAGAGGACGAACATGACCGCCGCGAACACGACCATGCCGAGCGCGCGGTTGAGGAGGACGCGGTCGAGGCGGTCGGTGAAGCGGCGATCGGGCGCGCGCTCGGTGAGCGGCGCGATGTGCGCGTCGATCCACGTCCAGCGGCCGAGCACGGCCTCGTCGTCGTCGGCGGTCGACGCGCCGGCGGCGCTCACGGCGGCGCGCAGCTCGGGCGGGATGTGCCCGAGCTCGTCGTCGCCGATCGAGAGGAGGGCCCAGAGCGCGAGGCCGTCGCTCGCCGGCCAGCGCGCGGGGAAGGCGGCGCGCACGCGCGCGATCCTGTCGGCGAGGGCGGGCGACGGCTTCCAGCGCCACGGCACCTCGGTCGGCGGGTGGCGCAGGCCGCGCTCGATCGCGGCGCGGAGCGCCTCGACGTTCTTGCCGGTGCGGCCGACGACG
>JAIOII010001100.1 GCA_019912685.1 Kofleriaceae bacterium | reverse complement strand
GTCCGGGGTTGCGCCGCGGGAGGATGCCGCGCCGCGCGTGCGCGTCCTCGGGGCGCTCGGCCCAGCCCTGGGCGCCGATGAGCGGGACGAACACGACGGCGCCCAGATCCTCGCGCCGGTAGTGGATCTCGTCGACGCGCGTGACGCGCACGAGATCCTGCTCGCGGTCGGAGCCGACGGGCATGACGAGCCGGCCGCCGATCGCGAGCTGATCGAGCAGCGCCCGCGGCAGCTGCGGGCCGCCGGCGGCGACGATGATCGCGTCGTACGGCGCGTGCTCGGGCCAGCCGAGCGTGCCGTCGCCGCACAGGACGTCGACGTTGGTGTAGCCCAGCGCGTTCATGCGTTCGCGGGCGAGCTCGGCGAGCTCGCGGTGGCGCTCGACGGTGTAGACGTGCTTCGCGACCTGCGCGAGCACGGCCGCCGCGTAGCCCGACCCGGTCCCGATCTCGAGCACGGTCTGCGACCGATCGAGCGCGAGCGCCTCGGTCATCACCGCGACGATGTACGGCTGCGAGATCGTCTGCCCGGCCTCGATGGGGAGCGGTCGGTCCTCGTATGCGTGCGCTTCGAGCTCGGGCGGCAGGAACGTCTCGCGCGGCACGGCCGCGAGCGCGCGCAGCACCGCGTCGTCGCGGATCCCGCGGGCTCGGATCTGCCGGTCGACCATCTGCGTGCGTGCGTCGGCGGAGCTGCTCATGGAACGGTCGAGCAGCAAACCACACGCCAGCGCCACGCCACGATCGCCCGCAGATCCGGCGCCTCTCCGTCGGAGGCGCGCAAACCGTTCGCACGCGCGGCGGCCGCGTCGCCGTCAGGGCGCCGCGCCCACCATGAGCTCCGTCAGCGCCTCGCTGAACGCCGCGGGATCGGGGAGCTGCCCCGAATCGGCGAGGTGCGCCTGGCCGAGCAGCAGCTGCGCGTAGAGCCCGAGCCGCGGGTCGGCCGAGCTCTCGCGGAAGATGCGCTGGAGCCGTTCCATGACCGCGTGCCCGGGGTTGAGCTCGAGCAGCGGCTTCGTCGGCGGCAGCGCCTGGCCGAGCTGCGCGAGCATCCGTTGCATGCGGGGCGTGAGGTCGTTCTCGTCGGCGACGAGGCATGCCGGCGACGACGTGAGCCGGCTCGACAGCCGCACTTCCTTCACGTGGTCCTGCAGGTGGACGCGCAGGCACGCGAGCAGATCGCCGTACTCGCGGCGCTTCTCCTCGAGCGCCTCGCTCGCCTGCTTCCGCTCGTCCTCGCTGCCGAGCGCGACGTCCCCGCGCGCGATCGAGCGCAGCGGCCTGTCCTTGTAGCGCTGCGCCTGCTCGAGCCACAGCTCGTCGATCGGATCCGAGAACAGGAGCACCTCGTAGCCCCTGGCGACCGCCGCCTCGAGGAGCGGCGACCTCGCGACCGCCTCGGGCGTGGGGCCGGTGAGGAAGTAGATCGCGTCCTGGCCATCCTTCATGCGTGACACGTAGGCGTCGAACGTCGACAGCTGCTCGCTCCGGTCGGTCGACGGCGCGAGGACGAGATCGAGGAGCTTGTCCCGGTCCTCGGCGGACAGGAGGCCCTCCTTCACGACCGGCCCGAACTGGCTCCACAGCTCGACGTACTGGTCGCGCTGGTCGCGCTTCATCTCGTCGAGGGCGCCGAGCACCTTCTTCACCAGCTGCTTGCGGATCACCTGGAGCTGGCGATCCTTCTGCAGGATCTCGCGGGAGACGTTGAGCGGGAGGTCGTGCGCGTCGACGACGCCGCGGACGAAGCGCAGGTGCGGCGGCAAGAGCTCCTTGCACTCGTCCATCACGAACACGCGCTTGACGAAGAGCTGGAGCCCGCGGCGCATCTCCGGGCTGTACAGGTCGAACGGCGCCCTGGCCGGGATGTAGAGGAGCGCGTACGCCTCGAGCGTGCCCTCCATCTTCACCGGGATGGTGCGCAGCGGGTCGTTCCAGTCGTGGGAGATGTGGCGGTAGAACTCCTTGTACTCCTCCTCCTTCACCTCGCTCTTCGGGCGATCCCAGATCGCCTTCATCGAGTTGAGCGTCCGCTCGCCGAACCGGATGGGATAGGCGACGAAGTCGGAGTAGCGCTTGACGATGTCGGCGAGGACGCGCTCGTCCGTGTAGTCGGGCAGGGCGCGCTCGCTGTCCTCCGGGTGGAGGTGGAGCGTGATCGTCGTGCCGCTCTCGGCGCGCTCGCCGTCGCCGATCGTGTACGCGCCGTCGCCGCCGGACGCCCAGCGCGTCGCGCCGTCCTCGCCCGCCTTGCGCGTCACGAGCTCGATGCGGTGCGCGACCATGAACGCGGAGTAGAAGCCGACGCCGAACTGGCCGATGAGCTCGGGCGGCACCTCGCCGGCGCGCGTGCTCTTGATGCGGTCGAGGAACTCGCGCGTCCCCGACCGGGCGATGGTGCCGATGTTCCGCACCACCTCGTCGCGGCTCATGCCGATGCCGCTGTCGCTGATCGTGAGGGTGCGCTGGTCGCGGTCGGCTTCCAGGCGGATCTGGAGCTCGCCGCCCCCGCCGAGCTCCGGCCGCGTCAACCGCTCGAACCGCAATTTGTCCAATGCATCCGATGAGTTGGAGATGAGCTCGCGGAGGAAGACGTCCTTGTTCGAGTACAGCGAGTGGATCATGAGGTCCAGGAGCTGGCGGACCTCGGCCTGGAACTCGTGGCGCTCCGTCGTCGTCATGGGCGGCAAGCTAGTGTCGACGCCCTTGCGCGCAAGTGCTCGGCTCGGGGAACATCCGCGCCATGGCGAAGGCGAAGAGCAAAGCGAAGGCAAAGGGCAAGGCGAAGACAAAGGCGAAAGCGGCCAGGAAGGTCGCGAAGCCGGCCGCGAAGGCGAAGGTCAAGGCCAAGACGGCCAAGGCCAAGCCCAAGGCGGCCAAGGCCAAGTCCAAGGCGGCCAAGCCCAAGGCGGCCAAGGCCGCCAAGGGCACCGTGAAGCCCAAGCCCACGCCGACGACGAAGCGCGTGCCGAAGGCCAAGCCGCTGCCGCCGCCGGAGCCGGTGGTCATCGCCGCACCGGCTCCGGAAGCGCTCCCGACCGACGAGCCGCAGCAGCCGCTGCCGCTCTGACGAGCGGCGCGGCCGCGGCCGCGGTCTCTCAGAGTCTGGGAATCAATCGATTCCCAGACTCTGTCGATCGAGTTTCCTCGCCAGGATGGCTCGGGCACTCTGTACGGAAGTCGGGATTGATTCTCAATCCCTCAGTCGAAGTACGGCGTGGTCGCGCGCTCGATGCGCGCGAGCAGGTCACGGGTCTGCGTCGCGTCGGCCGGCGACAGGCCGCCGCCGGCGAGCTGCGCCTCGATCGTCGCCTTCGCATCGAGCAGCGTCGTCAGCGCCTCGACGGTCTGCCGGCCCTTCAGGACGTCGACCATCGCCCGCCGGCTGGCGTAGCTGCGCACGCCGTCGACGTTGGCGAGCACCGCCGCGATCTGCGCGTCGATGCGCGCGGCGATCGCGCCGTTCGGCGCGGCGCCCTGGAGGCGGAGCACCTCCGCGAGCACGAGGTCGGCGCCCGACGCGACGAACGACGGATCGGCGAGGAGCGCCGGATCGAGCGGCGCGCCGACCTGATCGAGCATGGTGTCGAGCGCGCGGTTGCTCTGCACCCAGTCGCCGTTCGTGGCGTAGTCGAGGACGCCGGAGCTGTAGCTCGAGAAGTACTCGAGCCAGGACGCGTCGACGCCCCAGCGCACGAAGTAGTCGCGCAGGAGCTCCCAGCGCGGCTGCCAGGTCACCGCGAACGGATCGGCGCTGGTGTCGAAGTACTGGCAGTCGGGATCGAGCCCGATCATGTCGTCGGTGCAGAACGGCTGCGCCGGCAGGTCGGGCGACAGGCCGTACAGGTAGCGCACGGCGTCGATGTCGTACTGCCCGACGGTCGCGCCCTGTTCGATGCGCGTCTCGAAGATCGTGTAGTCCATCACCGACGACGAGGTCGGCTCGACGAGCGAGCCCTTGAAGTTGTGGCGCAGGCCGAGGTCGTGGCCGATCTCGTGCACGATCATGTGCGCGACGAACGCCTCCAGCTTCTCGCCGGCGGTGAGGTTGCGCTCGCCGCCCTCACGCCGCAGGGCGTCGCGCGTCTCGTCGGCGTGCATGACGCAGAGCGGGTCGGACGACACGCCGCCCCAGCGGAGCGACGCGATCTTCGGGCGCGCCGCGGGGGCGGGGCGCACGGGCGCGTTGCCGAGCCCGGCCTCGCCGCCCGCCTTCGGGTCGTCCTCGAAGCCGTAACGGTCGACCCAGGCGCCGCCGAAGTAGACGCTCGCGCCGCGGATCTCGCCCGTGTTCGGGTTGGTGCGCCAGTTGGCGAACGCGAAGCCGAGCGACGGGTCGGGATCGAAGATGATGTAGTTCTTGTCGTCCTGGCCGAAGGACTCGCTCGCCGTGGCGACGCGCGCGCGGAAGACCTCGAAGCCGAAGGCGCCGTTCCATGCCTCGACGCCGGACTTCACCGCGCCGACGAGGTCGGCGTCGGCGTAGGCGGGCGACTCGTCGAGCCCGACGAGCGCCGGCGAGATCACCCACTCGATCGGCTGCATGCCGGGGTGGATGTCCCAGTGGGCCGCGGTCTGCACGATCTGTCCGGTGCCGGGGACGATCTTGGGATCGCTGCGGAAGTAGTGCTCCTGCGGCGGCAGCGCGACCTCCTGGTAGTGCTCGCCCTCCTTGTAGCGGCGGAGCGCGAGGCCGAGCGTGCCCGAGCCGCGGAACGAGTTGTACTCGATCGGGTCGTCGACGATCGGCTGGTCGGCGTAGCCGGTGAAGACCTGCTCGAAGGTCGCGCCGTCGGAGATCTGGCGGAAGTTCTGCATGAACGACAGCTCGATCTCGAAGCGGATCGGCCACCCGCTGGTGCCGAACGCGTCGGAGAGCATGTCGAAGCGGTTCAGGCCGGCGGCCGGATCGATGAACACGTACTGGTTGGCCCCGGGGAGGGGCGGCGCGGCGACGAGCGGGTAGGCCTCGACGAGCACGTCGGGATCGAACACGTCGGAGCTCGTGTGGCGATCGTCGGCGTCGAACACGAACAGCTTGTCGTTCTGGATCTGGAACGACACGACGCGGGTGCCGAGCGAGGTGGCCGCGCCGAAGGAGACCTGGCCGGGGAACCACTGCTGGAGGAACGCCGAGAGGAACCAGCGGTCGGACAGCGAGCTCTTCTTGATCGCCAGGTAGAAGCCCGTGCTGGGCGGCGCGGCGCGCAGGCGCGTCGCCGGCGTGCCGGCCTCCTCGAGCTGGCGCTGGCGCTCCGCCGCCTCCGTGCGGCTGACCTCGCGCGGGATCGCGACGAAGTCGGCGCCGGAGAGCAGGTCGGGCGCGTCGGGGTCGCCGGTGTCGACGACCTGATCGTCGCCGCACGCGGCCAGGGGGAGGAGGGGCGTGGCCAGAGCGGCCGAGAGGAGGAGCGGTCGGAGTTGTCGGAGCACGTTGTTACCTCGTGGCGCAGGGAGGAGCGCCGCCAAAGACAGCCGTGCTCACGCTACGAGACGCGCCTGCGATCTCCGACCGCAGGAGAGGGCAACGACCGGCAACGCCGCGCCCGGTGTGAGCGCCGTCTCGCTGCCCCGAAAACACCGGCGGCGCCGGAGCCGTGAGGCTCCGACGCCGTCCCGTCGCCTCCCTCGGTACTACGGGTGGCTGTTCGGGTTAGCCGGGTTGGTGCCCAGCCAGAGCTCGTCGCCGTCGGCCCAACCGTCGTTGTCGCGGTCGATGCCGACGCGTGCACCCGAGCCCGGCGGCGCGCAGGTATAGGTCACCGACTGGAAGAAGCCGGAGGTCGCCAGCGCGCGCAGACTGAGGTCCGTGATCGACGGGAAGATGCTCACGTCGGGACGGAACTTGCCTTCGGTGAGGTAGTAGCCGACCGCCGGGCTCCAGCCGGTCGCGCCCTTCGCCACGAGGTCACACTCGCCGGCGGTGGCGCGCGCGACCAGGAGGTCGACGCGCGATCCGACGGTGGCGGCGTTGTCCTTGGTCAGCGTGATCTGCTGGCCGACGACCGGCGCCATGTTGGTGTCGAACGCGAGCATGAACGCGACGAGCTGCCGGCGCAGCGTGAAGCCGCCGTCCTCGAGGAGCACCGGCCCGCCCGGGTTGTTGATCGAGTTGGGATCGATGAACGGGATGCCGAACGGGTTGGGCGGCACGACGGTGCCGTCCGCCAGGGTCACGGGCACCGGTGCCTTGAGGAAGACCTGCGCGGTGAAGAAGTGCTCGAGCGTGCCGAGCGAGCCGTCGTGCTGGAAGCCGTAGCCGCGGATCGCGTCGATCGGGCCGTGCTGCTGCAGGATGATCGTGCCCGGCTGCAGCGAGTCCGGCGAGCTGTGGAACATGCCGATCTTCGTGTACATGTTGCGCAGGTGCGGGACCTTGAAGATCTGGGTCTCGAACTCGAACGACATGCGGCCGTCGGTGCCGAAGAAGCCCTTGCGCGGCGTCGCCTCGGCGTTGGCGTTCGGATCCAGCGTGTGGCAGCCGTTGCAGTTGTGGAAGCGATCCGACGGCAGCTCGCGCACCGTGCCGTCGGGCAAGGTGACCGAGTTGAAGTAGAAGTCGTGGCCGACCTGCTGGTCGGCGGTGAGCGAGTTGTCGAGGTTGCGGACCGGGTTGGGCGGGTAGACGACCTGGAGGATGAAGTCGGCGAACGCGTCCATGTCCGCCGCGGCGAGCTGGTCGTCGCGGCCGATGAGGCCGGGGAAGGCGACGTTGAACGAGGTGAACGCCTTGTGCTCGTCGAAGAAGCCGGCGTTGGGCTGGACCGACACGATCGGGGCCCCGGTCGCCGGGTCGATGAAGGGCGCGCCGCTCTGCTGGACGGCGCCGTTGCGGTCGCCGCGCCAGTGCATCGCGCCGTGGTTGTCCATGCCGCGCAGGCTCTGGGTCGTCATCGGGCCCTTGAGCGGCATGAAGAAGTCGAAGATCGGCGCGAAGGGCGGGAGCAGCGCGATGATCGCCTCCGGGGGGATCGCCTGCACGTTGCCGAGCTTGGTGATCGAGAGCGGGCGGCCGCCCGGATCGCCGAGATCCCAGGCGAGGTCGTCGTTGTCACCGCCGATGTGGCAGCTCGCGCACGCCGAGTCGCCGTGGCTCGACGTGAAGTCGGTGTCGTAGAGGAACTGGCGGCCGACCTGGACGCTCTCCGGCTCGGGGTTGAACATCTCGACCTTGTTGACCTCGCGGCGGGTGCGCAGGTCGACGATCGAGATGCTGTTGTCGAAGCGGGTGAGGACGTAGGCCTTGCGCCGCGCCTCGTCGACGACGACGCCGGTGGGGCCGCCGCCGGAGAGCGGGACCTGCGACGTGAGCGTCGGCGTGGTGTTGCCGGCCTCGAGCGCGGCGGTCGAGTAGATGGCGAGCTTGGCGTTGCCCTGCGCGACGGCGTAGAGGGTCGAGCCGTCGCTCGAGACGACGACGTCCTGCGGGAACGCGACCGCGAGCTCCTTGTCGTTGGGATCGGGCGCCGCCTCGTGGTCGATGTGCGGGTTCAGGTCGCGGGGCGTGACCGCGCCGGTCGCCGGATCGATGACCGTGATGCGGTTGTCGGCGATGTGGCCGCGCACCGACGTGAAGCCGGGGGCGTGGCCCTCGAAGCGGACGTGGTTCCGCGCGTCGAGGTTGGTGACGTAGACCTTCCCGTTGTTCGGGTTGACGGCCATGTTGAAGAGGATCGTGCCGACGTGCGCGAACGGGGCGCCCGCCTGGACCGGCGGGTTCGCCATCGCGTCGATCGCGAACACGTCGTAGTCGGGCAGCTTGACCTTCACCCACGCGTCGAAGTTCGTGCCGTAGGCGTCGACCCAGTGGCCGTTGACGTACTTGACGATGAGGCCGGTCGGCGGCTGCGGGATCGTCATGCCGGCGAACTGGATGGTCGCCGGGCCGGGCATCACGCCGCCGTAGACGGCGCGCACGGCGTCGACGGACACCGACGTCGTCTGGTTGCCCGACTTGAAGGCCGCGGCATAGACCCTGGAGCCGTCGGCCGACGCGGCGAGCGCGCGCGGCGTGTCGGCGAAGAACGTCAGCTTGGTCAGGCGCGTGCCGCCGAGCGACTCGCCGAGGTTGCCGGCGTCGAAGACCCAGACGTCGGCGCGGCCGACGCCGGGCGTCTGCAGGTCGTACGGGTCGCCCGTGTTCTGGCCGCGGTGCGCGCACGTGATGAACGCCCGGCTCTTCCCGGGACCGGCGAAGACGATGTCACGCGGCTCGTCGCCCACCAGGAGGGTGCGGGTGACGCGCGCGTTCACGCCGAGGCCGACCTTCACGATGCTGACCGAGTCCGAGAGGTGGTTCGTGACCCACACCTCGTCGTCGGTGCGCGCGGCGACCGCGGTCGGCTCGAGGCCGACCACGACCGAGCCGACCTGCGTCAGGCGCCCGCTGTCGATGCGGAAGATCTCGAGGCGGTTGTCCGGCGTGTTGAGCGCGAACAGGAGCCGGCCGTTCGGCGACATCGCCAGCGGACGGACCTGCAGCGTCTCGAACGCCGTGAACGGGTTGTCGCTCTTGGGGACGAGCGCGTTCGTGCCGGCGGTGTCCGGCTCGATCGTCGAGTCGACCTCCACCGAGCAACCGAGAGCCGCGACCGCGACCGCGAGACACCACGGTGAGAGCAGTTGACGCGTCATCAAGTTTCCCTCCTCACGCCACCCTTACGGAAATCAGATGTAGGCAGAAAGCAGTAAGACTTGCGGGCTCGCTTTCACTTGTGACACGCACAATGCGAAAAGGACGAGCCCTGGCCACGACGACACGGTCGCACCTGTAGCTCGTTATAGTCGTGCGGGTGAGAGAGACATTCCTTTTCGTGGCGATCTCGTCGCTGGTCGCGTGCGGTTCGCCGGCCAGGTCGACGATCGTTGGAGCTCAAACGAATGCGATCGATGACGCGCCGCGTGACGTGCCCGGCGACGGGGCGCGCGCGCTGTCGCGATGGACGTGGAGCGCCGGGGTCGTGCCAGCGTGGCGCGTCGACGGCGTCGTGCGCGACCTCCTCGCGCTCGACGAGCAGCGTGGGCTCGCGATCGCCGGCCGCACGCTGTACGCGATCGCGCTCGATACCGGCGTCGTGACGGTGCAGGCGAACTTCGACAAGGGCCTGCCCGCCGTGCTCGTTCACGCCGGCGGCCGCGTGCTCGGGTACGGTACGGTCGGCAAGCAGGCGGCGGTCTGGACGATCGATCCCGCGACGCTCGCGGTCGCGCGCGTCGAGCTCCCAGGTCCGGCGGCGGGTGCGGCGACGAAGGGCAGCGCGGCGATCGCGGTCTCGCCCGACGGCACGCGCGTGCTCACGTGCAGCGACGATCGGTGGCCGACGGTGCGCGACGCGGCGACGCTCGCGCCGGTCGCGACGTTCACCGGCGTCGAGTCGTGCGCCAGTCCGCGCTTCGTCGACGCCGGGCGCGTGATGTTCGATCGCGGCGGCGGGAGCAGCGGCGTGCGCATCGGCGACGTCG
>JAIOII010001099.1 GCA_019912685.1 Kofleriaceae bacterium | reverse complement strand
CCAGCGCGCGATGCTCGCGGCGATCGACGCGCTGCTCGCGGAGGAGCGCGGTCAGTCGCGCGGCCAGGGGACGTAGCGGACCTCGATCGGCTCGACGAGCTCGGCGGCGACCTCGGCGTGGTCGTCGCGGTGGCGGACGGTCGCGAGCACGGTGGGCGCGTCGCCGCCGCGGACGTGATGCGCCGTCGGGTCGCTGTCGAACCAGGTGATGGCGCGGCGGCCGTCGACCACGAGCTCGCGGCATGCAAGGGCCTCGAGCGACGAGGCGCCCACGCCGAGGCTCAGCCAGCGCGCGGGCTCGTCGTCGTGGCGCCGCCACTGGATCGGCACGCCGCGGAGCTGGACGTGGGCGTCGGGGCCGAGGCGCACGGCACGGAAGCCGCCGGTGCCGAGCCACGAGCCGACGGTCACATCGCCCCAGCGCTCGACCTCGAGCACGTCCACGCCGCCGCGTTCGAGCGGGCGCACGCCGGCCTGGCGCGGCAAGAGCACCCAGCGCGCCTCGGATGCGTGGTTGAGGACCACGACGTCGACCTGGAGCTCGACGAGCGGCGGCTCGAGCGCCGCCTCGCCGACGACGTGGAACTGGACGCTCACCGGGTCCAGCGTGCGATCACGCGGCGCGGGCTCCTCGACGTCGAGTGGTGCCGGTGGAGACGCATCGCGCGGTGTGCATGCCACGAACAGCGCCATGGCAAACGCGGTGACGGTGCGCATCCCCCGGAGAACGCATGGCGGGCCCGAAAGTTGCCCGGGTCGACGCCGCCCGTCGGTAACCCGAGCGGCGGCGGTGTCGTCTACGCGCACGAACAGGAGATCTACCCATGACGCGTTTCGCTCACATCATGATCGTCGCCACGGCCGCGCTGGCGCTCGCCGGATGCAAGTCGAAGGAGGAGGCCGCTCCGCAGGAGCCGCCCAAGCCGGTCGAGACCAGGCCGGAGGAGACCAGGCCCGCCGAGCCGATGCCGCCCGCCCCGCCGGCGGCGGCCACCAAGAACATCATCGAGGTCGCCTCCGAGGCCGGCTCCTTCAAGACGCTGCTCACCGCCGTCGACGCCGCGGGGCTCACCGCCACGCTCGCCGGGCCGGGCCCGTTCACGGTCTTCGCGCCGACCGACGAGGCGTTCGCCAAGGTGCCGGCCAAGGACCTCGAGGCGCTCCTCGCCGACAAGGAGGCGCTGACCAAGGTGCTCACCTATCACGTCGTGCAGGGCGCGGTGACGGCGAAGGACGTCGCCGGGATCCCCGCCGCGAAGACCCTCCAGGGCGGCGAGCTCGCCATCGACACGTCGAGCGGCGTGAAGGTCGGCGGCGCCACCGTCGTCAAGGCCGACATCATGGCGTCGAACGGCGTCATCCACGTGATCGACACCGTGCTGATGCCGAAGTGACGCTCGGCGCGCGCGGCTCAGCGCGGCCCGGCGCCGCGGAGCAGCGGCGCCACCTCGGCGCGACGCCCGCTGTCGAACTTCCACCGGCCGCGCCAGGCCGTCGTCACCATCGACGACGACGGCTGGCGCACGCCGCGCACCTTCATGCACAGGTGCTCGCTCTCGAGCATCACGCCGACCGCGTCGGCGCCCAGGTGCTCCACGATCGCGTCGGCGATCTGCGCCGTCATCCGTTCCTGCACCTGCGGCCGCCGCGCGAACACGTCGACGGTGCGCGCGAGCTTGGACAGCCCGACCACGCGCCCGCCCGCCGGGAGGTACGCGACGTGCGCGACGCCCGAGAACGGCAACAGGTGGTGCTCGCACAGCGAGTGGAACTGGATGTCACGCACGACGACGAGCTCGTCGGACGCCTCCTCGAACGTGCGCGCGAGGTGGCGGCCGGCGTCCTCGCGCATCCCGCCGGTCATCTCGGCAAGCGCGCGGGCCACGCGCTCGGGCGTCTCGCGCAGGCCGTCGCGCGCCGGCTCCTCGCCGAGCGCGACCAGCAGCTCGCGGACGGCGCGCGCGGCTCGCTCCAGGTCGACAGGCCGCGGCGCGCCCGCGGCGGCCTCGGGCTCGAGCGCGGTGGACTGGAGGTGCAGAGGTGGAGTCACGTCCATTCGACGCCGCGACCCGCCCGAAAGTGACACCCGACCGCCGCCGCCGCGGCTCCCTCAGATCGTCGTCTCGGCCAGCGCCGCGTCCATGATGTCGCAGGCGGCGTCGATCTCGGCCTCGCCGATGAGCATCGGCGGGGCGATGCGGACGGTGTTGCCGTACAACCCGCCCTTGCCGACGAGCAGCTTGCGCTGCTTGCACGCCTCCGCGAAGCGGTTGGTCGCCGCCGGCGCGGGCTTCTTGGTGGCGCGGTCCTCGACGAGCTCGAGCGCCTGCATGAGGCCCATGCCGCGCACGTCGCCCACCACCGGGTACTTCTCCTTCATCTGCTCGAGGCGGCCGCGCAGGCGCGCGCCGAGGCGCGACGCGCGCTCGGGGATGCGCTCGTCGGACATGACCGCCATCGTCGCCGTGGCCGCGGTCGCGGAGATCGGGTTGCCGCCGAAGGTCGCGATGCTCCCCGCCGTGAACGCGTCCGCGATCTCCGCCCTGGCCAGGGTCGCGCCCATCGGATAGCCGTTGGCGATGCCCTTGGCGTAGCTCACGAGGTCGGGCTCGACGCCGTAGTGCTCGATGCCGTTCCACACGTCGCCGGTGCGGCCGAACCCGGTCTGCACCTCGTCGCAGATGAACAGGCCGCCGTGCTTCTTCACGATGCCGACCGCGACCTTGAAGTACTCCTCGGGCGGCGTGATGAAGCCGCCGACGCCGAGGATCGGCTCGGCGAAGAACGCCGCCGGCCGCCCCGTCGTGCACGTCGCGATCAGCTCCTCGAGATCCTCGGCGCAGCGCAGCCCGCAGTTGGTCGGCGTCGCGCCGTACGGGCAGCGGTAGCAGTACGGCGCGTGCGCGTGCACCGTGCCCGGCACCTGCGCCGGCAGCGCGCGGTACTTCGCGTGCGCCGTGTTGGTCATCGCGACCAGCGTGCGCCCCGAGTACGAGTGACGCAGCGCGATCACCTCGGTCGTCTTGGTGAAGACCTTGGCGAGCACGAGCGCGGTCTCGTCCGCTTCCGTCCCGCTGCTGGTGAAGAACGCCTTCTGCTTGCCCTTGATCGGCGAGATCTGGATCAGGCGCTCGGCGGCCGCCACCTGCGCCGGGATCGGGTACAGCGCCGACGTGTGCACCAGCTTCTTCGCCTGCGCGACCACGGCGTCGGTGACGCGCGGCTCGGCGTGGCCGAGCGACACGGTCAGGATGCCGCCGAAGAAGTCGAGGTACTCCGTGCCCTCGACATCCCACAGGCGTGCGCCCTCGCCGCGCTCGAACGCGATCGGCTCCTCGTAATACGTGGTGACGCAGGGGAACAGGAGCTCCTTCTGCTTCGCCGCGACTTCCTTGTTCGTCGTCATGGTCTTGGTTCGTCCCTTCTCGCGCTCAGAGCCCGAAGGTCCCGCGGCGCACGAACTGGCCGCGTCCCTGCTTCTGCTTCGCCACCCACCGGTCGTTCTCGACGACGAGCTCGCCGCGCGACAGGACCGCCGACGGCGCCCCCACCACGCGCCGCCCTTCGAACGGCGAGTAGTCGACGCGCATGTGCAACGTGTCCTTGCCGAGCACCTTCTCCTGCTCCGGATCCCACACCACGACGTCGGCGTCGGCGCCGACCGCGATCGTCCCCTTCCGCCCGTACATGCCGAAGATCTTCGCCGGCGCCGTCGACGTGATCTCGACGAACCGGTTCATCGAGATCCGCCCGTCGCGCACGCCCTCCCACAGGAGGTAGAGGCGCGTCTCCACGCCCGGCATGCCGTTCGGGATCTTGGAGAAGTCCCCGCGCCCGAGCTCCTTCTGGTCCTTCATGCAGAACGGGCAGTGATCGGTCGCCACGACCTGGAGGTCGTAGTTGCGCAGGCCGCGCCACAGGTGGCCGTGGTGGTGCGCCGGGCGCAGCGGCGGCGTGCACACGTAGCCCGCGCCCTTCCACTCGCCTTGTCCGACTCCCGGCGGCTCGCCGCGCAGGTCGTCCTCGGTGCAGAACAGGTACTGCGGGCACGTCTCCGCGTACGCCGGCAGACCGCGGTCGCGCGCCTCCATCACGCGCTCGAGCGCGCGCTGCGCCGACAGGTGCACCATGTACACCGGCACCTTCGCCATCTCGGCCAGCGCGATCGCGCGCTCGGTGCCGGTGGCCTCCGCGACCTCGGGCCGCGTGAGCGCGTGGTAGACGGGCGCGGTGTGGCCCTCCGACAGCGCGCGCTGCACGAGCACGTCGATCGGCAGGCCGATCTCGGCGTGCATCGTGATGAGCGCGCCCAGCTCGCCGGCGCGCAGCATCGCCCGGAAGATCTGCTGATCGTCGACGAGGAACACGCCCGGGTACGCCATGAACATCTTGAAGCTGGTGATGCCCTCGCGCACCAGGGCCGCCATCTCCTCGAGCGTGCCCGGGTTGGCCTCCGTCATGATCATGTGGAAGCCGTAGTCGATCGCCGCCTTGCCCTCGGCCTTGGCGTGCCAGGTGTCGAGCCCGGCCCGCATCGACGAGCCCTTCGCCTGGATCGCGAAGTCGACGATCGTCGTCGTGCCGCCGTGCGCCGCCGCCACCGTGCCGGTGTCGAAGTCGTCCGACGCCGTGGTCCCGCCGAACGGCAGGTCCATGTGCGTGTGGCAGTCGATGCCGCCGGGGAAGACGTACTTGCCCCTGGCGTCGATCGTCCGGTCGGGTTGCCCCGAGCCGGTCAGCGCCGCGCGCTGCGACGGATCGGTCAGCGCCACGATCTTCGAGCCCTCGATCCACACGTCGGACGCGAACGTGTCCGACGCCGTCACCACCGTACCGTCCTTGATCAAGGTCCTCATGACTCAGTCCTCCACCAGCGGTCCGTACGCGTCGGGCCGCCGATCCCGGAAGAACTGCCACGTGCGCCGCACCTCCTCGATCATGTCGAGGTCGAGCGACGCCACCACCAGCTCGTCCTGGTCCTCCGAGCCGCACGCCAGGATCTGGCCGCGCGGGTCGACGAAGTACGAGTTGCCGTAGAACTTGCCGATGTTCCACGGCGCCTCGGTGCCGACGCGGTTGATGCAGCCCATGAAGTAGCCGTTGGCCACCGCGTGCGCGGGCTGCTCGAGCTTCCACAGGTACTGCGACAGCCCGGCGACCGTCGCCGACGGGTTGTAGACGATCTCGGCGCCGGCGAGCCCGAGCGCGCGCGCGCCCTCGGGGAAGTGGCGGTCGTAGCAGATGTACGCGCCGATCGTCGCGTAGCGCGTCTTGAACACCGGGTAGCCGAGGTTGCCGGGCTTGAAGAAGTACTTCTCCCAGAAGCCCGAGGTCTGCGGGATGTGGGTCTTGCGGTACTTGCCGAGGTACGAGCCGTCCGCGTCGATGATCGCCGCGGTGTTGTAATAGACGCCGGCCTGCTCGCGCTCGTAGAGCGGGACCACCATCACCATCTGGTACTTCGCCGCGATGGGGGCGAGCTTCTCCACCGTCGGGCCGGGGACCGGCTCCGCCGCGTCGTACCAGCGCTTGTCCTGGCCGGGGCAGAAGTACGGCCCGTTGAAGATCTCCTGCAGGCAGAGGATCTGGACGCCCTTCTTGCCGGCGTCGTGGATCATCGGCAGGTGCTTCTCGAGCATCGCGGCCTGCACCTCGGCGACCGACCGCGACTCGTCGTTGATGGGATTCGAGGCCTGGATCAGGCCGGACAGAACGTTGCGCGCCATGTTGCTCTCCCCTGCTCTCAGTTGGTGACGAGGTCGGTGGTCTCGCGGGCGATGTCGCCCTTCCAGGTCTCGGCGTCGCGGCCCGCGGCGATCTTGGCGCGCGCCGACTCCTTCTGCTCGCGCGCGGCGCGCTGGCGATCGACGAGATCGTGGTGCGTCGTGAAGTACGGAAGGCTCTTGCCGATGAAGTCGCGCAGGCTGGCGAACTTGTGGTCGACCATGAACTTCGACAGCTCGGTCGTGAGCTCGCCGATGATCTCGTAGCCGCGCAGCATCGCGCCGGTGCACACCTGCACCGTCGACGCGCCGAGCAGGAAGAACTGCGCGGCGTCGAAGCCGGTCTCGATCCCGCCCATGCCGCTGATGGGCACGTTCGGGTTCGCGCGCGCGACCTCCATCACCTGGCGCAGCGCGATCGGCCGCACCGCCTGGCCCGAGTAGCCGCCGGGCACGCTGTGGCCCTCGACGGTCGGCATCGGCCGCAGCGTCTTCAGGTCGATGCCGCAGACGCTCAGGATCGTGTTGATCATCGAGATGCCGTCGGCGCCGCCCTTCAGCGCGGCCGCGGCCGGCACCGTCGGGTTGCCGACGTTCGGCGTCATCTTGGCCCACACCGGGATCCGCGCGACCTCCTTCACCCAGCCCACGACCTCCTCGACGATGTCGGGGTTCTCGCCCATCGCCATGCCCATCTTGCGCTCGGGCAGGCCGTGCGGGCACGAGAGGTTCATCTCGAACGCGTCGACGCCGGTCTCCTGCACCTCGCGCACGATCCGCTGCCACGCCTCCTTGCGGTACTCCTCCATGATCGAGGCGACCAGGATCTTCGTCGGGTACTGCTGCTTCAGCTGGCGCAGGTCGTCGAGCCAGTCGGCGTACGGCCGGTCGGAGATGAGCTCGATGTTCTGGAAGCCGATGACCTCCTCGCTCGCACGCCCGCGCAGCTTGGCGTAGCGCGGCGTCGTGTTGATCACCTTGTCGGCGTCGGTCGAGAAGGTCTTGCAGACCATGCCCCCCCACCCGAGGTCGTACGACTTGGCGATCACCTTTCCGTTGGTGCCCGGCGGTCCGGAGCCGAGCAGAAACGGGTTCTCGAACTTCATTCCGTTGACGGTGATGGATAGATCCGCAGTGGTCGTCACGAGGCCCTCCCCTGATTTTTTGGCGAAGGGTCGTGCCTACCAAAGATGCGAAGCCCGTTCAAGCGACGAAGCCAGGGTGGGCCGGGGCACAGGAAGGGCGCTACGCTCGCCCGGTGGGAACCGCCGTCTTCTGGGCGATCGTGATCACGGGCATCTTCGCCTCGCGCAAGCTGTTCCCGCACTGGTGGGCCAGGAGCCCGACGCTCCCGTACGCGCCGCGGCCCGCGCTCCCGGAGGGGCTCCCGCCGGGAACCAAGGATGCCCGCGCGATCAAGCTCGAGGACGCGCAGCCCGGCGACTACGTCGCGGTGGTCGGCCGCGTCGGTCCTCGCGCCGACCTCGCCGCGCCGGTGAGCAAGCGGCCGTGCGTCGCCTCGGACATCGTCATCTCCGACCCGCAGACGGGCGACCGCATCACGCGCGTCCTGCGCGCGACCAGCTTCACCCTCGACACCGGCGGCACGCAGGCGGTCGTCGACGCGCGCGGCGCCTTCGTGCGGCTGCAGCACGATCTCCAGGCCCGGGAGATCGACTCGCGGCAGCTCGAGCCCGGCATCCTCGCGCCCGACCCCGGCGGTCGTCGCGTCGCCGTGTTCGAGGGCATCATCGCGCCCGGCGAGTACGTCCTCGTGATCGGCGTGGTCGAGAAGCCGACCGCCGGCGACGAGGTCGGCTACCGCACCTCGGCGGACGTGCGGCTGCGCATCGCCGGCGGCGGCGGCCGCCCGTCGGTGGTCAGCACCCTCCCCGGCGACCTGCGCGCCGTCCTGTGATGAGGCCGGTTCCACGCGCACGCGAACCGTGGTAGCGAAGCGCGATGGAGACCATTCAGCACTGGATCGGGGGCAAGCCGTACGAGCGCGCGGCCGAGCGGCACGGCGAGGTGTTCGACCCGGCGACCGGCCAGGTCCAGGCCAAGGTGGCGTACGCGACGCCGGCCGAGGTCGACGCGGCGATCGACGCCGCGGCCGAGGCGCTGCCGGCGTGGCGCACGACGTCGCTCGCGCGCCGCACCAAGATCCTGTTCGCGTTCCGCGAGCTCGTCGACAAGAAGAAGGAAGCGATCGCCGCGATCCTCACGCGCGAGCACGGCAAGGTCTTCTCCGACGCGCTCGGCGAGGTGAACCGCGGCCTCGAGGTGATCGAGTTCGCCTGCGGCATCGCCGACCTCATCAAGGGCGAGTTCTCCGAGAACGTGTCGACCGAGGTCGACACCTACGCGATCCGCCAGCCGCTCGGCGTGGTCGCGGGCATCACGCCGTTCAACTTCCCGGCGATGGTGCCGATGTGGATGTACCCGATCGCGATCGCGTGCGGGAACACGTTCGTGCTCAAGCCGAGCGAGCGCGATCCGTCGGCGGCGGTCTACTGCGCCGAGCTGTTCCGCGAGGCCGGCCTGCCGCCGGGCGTGCTCAACGTCGTCCACGGCGACAAGGTCGCGGTCGATCGCATCCTCGAGCACCCGGCGGTGCAGGCGATCTCGTTCGTCGGCTCGACGCCGATCGCCCGCTACATCTACGAGACCGGCACGAAGCACGGCAAGCGCGTGCAGGCGCTCGGCGGCGCCAAGAACCACATGATCGTCCTGCCCGACGCCGACATGGAGCTCGCGGCCGACGCCGCCGTCGGCGCCGGCTACGGCTCGGCGGGCGAGCGCTGCATGGCGATCTCGGTGATCGTGGCGGTCGGCGACGCCGGCGACCGCCTCGTCCCGGCGCTGCGCGAGCGCATCGCGAAGCTCAAGACCGGCCCCGGCATGGAGCCGTCGTCGGAGATGGGCCCGCTCATCACGCGCGCGCACCGCGACAAGGTGAAGAGCTACGTCGACGCCGGCGTCGACGCCGGCGCCAGGCTCGTCATGGACGGCCGCGGCATCCGGGTGCCGGGGCACGAGGACGGCTTCTTCCTCGGCCCGTGCCTGTTCGACAGCGTGAAGCCGGAGATGTCGATCTACCAGGACGAGATCTTCGGCCCGGTGCTCGGCGTGGTCCGCGTCGGCACGTACGACGAGGCGATGAAGCTCGTGCACGCGCACCCGTACGGCAACGGCGTGGCGATCTTCACCAACGACGGCGGCGCCGCGCGCAAGTTCGTCGCCGAGGTCGAGGTCGGCATGGTCGGCGTCAACGTGCCCATCCCGGTGCCGATGGCGTACTACTCGTTCGGCGGCTGGAAGGCGTCGCTCTTCGGCGATCTCCACATCTACGGCCGCGACGGCGTGCGCTTCTACACGCGCACCAAGGCGGTCACGAGCCGGTGGCCGGATCCGCGCTTCCGCGGCGTCGACCTCGGCTTCCCGCAGAACAAGTAGCGCTACTGGCAGACGCTGGCCACGCAGCTGTTCGAGCTGCACACGCCGTTGGAGGTGCAGCCGGTGCCGGTCGGGCAGTCGCCGCCGGCGCCGCCCGACATGCCCATGACCGCGAACGGCGGCGGGATGTTCGTCATGATCGGGCCGTTGCCGCGGCCGTTGAGGAGCTGGTTGACGAGGCGGACGTTGCCGTTGCCGATGTCGGTCGCGGTGATCGAGACGTTGCTGCTGTTGATCGCCTGGACGACCGCGCTGACCGGGCTGCCGGACGTCATGTCGACGCGCACGAACTGCGGCTGCACCGCGCCGTTGTAGTCGAGCTCGAAGCCCCGGTAGTCGGGCAGGACGCCGTCGAAGAGGCCGAAGGACTGGCCCTCGTTCGCGGAGGTCAGCATGGCGACGCCGACGAGCTCCCCGGTCGCCGCCGTGGGCACGAGCGCCATCGTGCAGTCGGCGTTGCAGCTGCCGCACGCCATGCCGTTGCCGTCGTCGCACGCCTCGACCCCGGGCTCGACCATGCGGTCGCCGCAGAAGCGGCCGACCAGGCTCAGCTCCTGCGTGCAGTCGGCGTTGCACAGCGTGCACGTCCCCAGGCCGTACGGGCACATGGTCTCGGTGACGTTGTTCATGTCGTCGCAGGCCTCGGCGCCGCTCCTGACGCCGTCGCCGCATTCGCCGCGATCCTCGACGCACACGTTGGTGACGCAGGCGTAGCCGTCGGGACACGGGTCGCTGCCGGCGCCGCACACCAGGCCCTCGTAGGTTGGCGAGTAGCAGGCCGCGACCAGGAGCGCGAGCGCGGCGAGCAAGAGCCCGCGCATCAGTACGCCCCTCGCACGACGACGCCGACGTGATCGGGATCGACGACGGGCACGAACGCGACCCCGTCACGCCGCTTCGCGCGCCCGACGAGGTACATGGTCACGCCGCCGACGAGCAGCGCGCCGCCGGCGACGGTCGTGATCAGGTGGATCTGGCCGGCCTGCTCGCCCTCGGCGTCGCGGTCGGCGTCGTAGGTGGTGCCGGGCGTCGAGAGCTCGTCGGCGATCGACCGCGCCTTCAGGCCGAACGGGATGCTCACGCCGAGCGAGACGACGCCGAGCGCGGCGCTCGTGCTCGCCGCGCTCGCGCTCCTGG
>JAIOII010001098.1 GCA_019912685.1 Kofleriaceae bacterium | reverse complement strand
GCGCCAGGTCGCGCGCGAGCAGCACCCAGCGGAACTCGTTGAACTCGGCGGTGCGGGGCGCGGCCAGCCGCACGGTCAGCGCGACCAGCGCCTCGACCGCGAGCACGCCGCCGGTCACGCCGGCGAGGCAGAGCAAGAGGGTCACCGGCGTGCGCGCGCCGCGCTGCCAGAGCCCGAACGCCATCAGGATCGACAGGAACGCCGCGACCGCGAGCCCGGCACGCACGCTGCCGTCGATGAGCTCGATGGTCATGACCCTAGGGCTTCTTCGGCGTCGACTTCGCCGGGGGCACGACCGCGCCGTCGTCGGGGCGCCAGCGGCGGCGGCGCATGATGAAGGGCACGTGCACCTGGTCGGTCTTGTAGTCCAGGCACAGGGCGTACATGACGAGGTTCACGCCCATGCGGAACGCGAGCTCGCGCTGGCGCTCGCCGCCGGGCTGGCACGCGAGCTCGTAGTTGCCGAGGTTGTCGCGCGCCCACGCGCCGCCGAGGTCGTTCTGCACGTACGCGACGACCAGCCGGCCGCTGCGCGTCACGCCCTCCATCACCGGCGACAGCGCGAGGCGGCCGAGCGGGCGCTCGAGCAGGTAGAACGACTTGTAGACGACGTGATCCGCCGGCACGAGCTCGAGGCCGGGCGCCGGGCGCGGGTAGATCGCGTCGACGAGCGCGCGCACCGACTTGTCGAACGCGCCGTCGGTCGAGCCCTCGGCCGAGTCGATCAGGAGGAAGCCGCCGAAGGTGAGGAACCGGCGCAGCGTCTCGACCCCGGCCGGCGGCGGCAGCGAGAACTCGCGGTCGCCGGCGAGGTAGAGGAGCGGCGTCTCGTGCAGGCGCGCCGAGTCGAGCGTGACGATCGGCGACTCCAGGTCGACGTCGATCGACGTGCGCTTGTCGAGCTCCCAGACCATGCGGCGCAGCGCGTTCGGGCGCGGCGGCTGGTCCTTGCCCAGGACGAGCTGGCCGAAGCGGAACTTGGCGCCGGGACCGATCGCGCCCGCCCGCCGCGCGCGCGGCAGGACCATCCCGGCTCCGGCGGCCAGAGCAGCGGCGAGCACGCGGCGACGTGTCGGCACGGTCCGAAGATAGCAGGCGGATGGCGAACCGGCGGCCCCCGGTGATAGGGTCAGCGCCAGATGGGATCCGCCAGGGGACTCGCCGTGCTCGTGGTCCTGAGCTTCGCGGCTCCCGGTGTCGCGCGGGCCGACGACGCCCGCGAGGTCCCGAGCGAGACCGGGGCCACGCCGATCGGCTCCTTGCGCGCCGGCCACCACCGCCAGCTCGGCCTGTCGGCCCAGATCGTCAGCGGAAGCCGCTTCATCAAGACCTGGGACGACGACGTCTACTGCGGCGACCGCGGCGAGAGCGGCACCGGCAACGCCGTCTACTGCTTCAGCCGCGTCCCCGTGACGCTCGATCTCACCGCGTCGTACGGCGTCCGGCCGCACATCGAGCTCATGTTCGAGATGCGCTTCGGGCTCGAGCGCGACTTCGGCGCGACGGCGACGAGCGGCAACGGTCCGCGCCTGCGCCACTACTCGCCGGGCGTGCGCTTCTTCTTCAACGACAAGGGCCTCATGAAGTTCTTCTCGACGGCGCAGATCGCGCTCGACGCGACCGGCTACGAGGACGCGAGCGGCGAGCGCCGCGGCGTCGACTTCGCGCTGCGCAACGCCAACGGGATCTTCCTCGACTTCCACGAGGCCTACGGCGCGTACGTCTTCTTCGGCGAGGAGCTCGAGTTCAAGCGCTGGCTCGAGGCCGGCCTCGAGCTCGGCGTCGGCATCCAGGGCCGCTATCCGTGATCCGTCCGACCTGCCCATGAAGGTCATCGAGACGACGAACCTCGCGAAGACCTACCGCACGCCGTTCCGCCGCAAGAAGGTGGAGGCGCTGCGCGGCGTCAGCTTCGCGGTCGAAGAGGGCGAGGTGTTCGGCTTCCTCGGGCCCAACGGCGCGGGCAAGACCACGACGATCCGCTGCCTGATGGGGCTCTGCCGCATCACCTCGGGGTCGGCGACGATCCTCGGGCAGCCGGTGCCGAGCCGCGAGGCGCGCCAGCGCCTGGGCTTCCTCCCCGAGCAGCCGTACTTCTACGACTACCTGACCGTCATGGAGCTGCTCGATCTCGGCGGCCGCCTGTTCGGCATCGGCGCGGCCGAGCGCGCGCGCCGCGCCGGCGCGCTCGTCGACAAGGTCGGCCTCGGCCACGCGCGCGGCCTCCCGCTCAAGAAGTTCTCGAAGGGCATGCTCCAGCGCGCCGGCCTCGCCATGGCGCTCGTCAACGACCCCGATCTGGTCGTGCTCGACGAGCCGATGAGCGGCCTCGACCCGGTCGGCCGCAAGGAGGTCCGCGACCTCATCCTCGAGCTGCGCGACGCGGGCAAGACCGTGTTCTTCTCGTCGCACATCCTCTCCGACGTCGAGCAGATCAGCGACCGCGTCGCGATCGTGGTCGGCGGCACGATCCGCGACGTCGGGCGGCCGCGCGAGCTGGTCGGCGGCTCGCGGCTCGCGACCGAGGTCGTCCTCCACCTCACCGGCGACGAGGCGGCGGTGGCCGCGGCGCAGCAGGCGATCGCCGCGCGCGCCGAGAAGCTGCGCGGCGTCGAGGGCGAGGTGCTCGCGGTGCTCGGCGCCGGCGTCGACGTCGACGACTTCCTCGCCTTCGCGCGCGGCCAGGGCGGCAAGGTCGTGAGCGTGACGCCGCGCCACGAGACCCTCGAGGATCTGTTCCTGCGGCGGGTCGAGGCCGGCAAGGCCGAGCGAGGCGCGGAGGCAGCGGCGTCATGATGGGCCGCATCTGGGCGATCGCCCTCAACACCTTCCGCGAGGCGGCGCGCATCCGCGTGCTCTACGGCATCCTCGTGCTCGTCGTCGGCGCCAACCTCCTCGCGATCGTGCTCGGCGAGATGTCGATCCACGAGCAGGCGCGCGTCGCCCGCGACATCGGGCTCGCGAGCATCTCGTTCATCGGCTCGATGACCGCGATCTTCCTCGGCGTGTTCCTGCTCTTCAGCGAGGTGCAGCGGCGCACGATCTACGCGATCGTCACGCGGCCGATCGCGCGCTGGGAGTTCGTGTGCGGCAAGTACCTCGGCATGGTGCTCGTGCTCACGGTGCTGGCCGCGCTCTTCACCGCCGCCATGGTCGGGCTCCTCGCCTGGCAGGGCGTCGGCATCACCGGGGCGCTCGCCAAGGCGATCCTGCTGGCGTGGTGCGAGGTGGTGACGGTCGCGGCGATCGCGGTCTTCTTCTCGTCGTTCTCGAGCCCGTTCCTGTCGGGCATCTTCGCGCTCGCGCTCTTCGTCATCGGCCGCGTGACGCCCGACCTGCGCGCCGCCGCCGCCACCGCCGACGCGGCGTGGATCCGCACGGTCGCGCGCGGCACGCTCGAGATCGTGCCCGACCTGCACCTGTTCGCGATCTCGGGCCGCTCCGTCGACGGCCAGACCGTCAGCGTGCACGGCGACTTCGTCGGCTGGGGGTACGTCGCGTCGGCGGCCGGGCACGGCCTCCTCTGGATCGCGGCGCTGCTCGTCCTCGCGTGCGTGATCTTCCAGCGCCGGGACTTCGTGTGAAGCGCGCGCTTGTCCTCGCCGCGATCGCCGTGATCGTGGTGATCGCCGCGGC
>JAIOII010001097.1 GCA_019912685.1 Kofleriaceae bacterium | reverse complement strand
GTGTTCCTGCTCGACGAGCCGCTCGCCTGGCTCGACCCCGACGCCCGCACCGCGCTACGTCACGCGCTCGCGCGCGTCCTGGCCGCGTCGTCCGCGGCCGCGCTCCTCGTCACGCACGATGCCGCGGAGGCGGCGGCGCTGGGCGCGCGCGTCGTCGCCCTCGCAGCTCCTGGTGCAGCCTGAAGGCGACGTAGCGATCGAGATCGGCGAGGACGCCGTCGAGGACGTGGATCACGCCGGCGGCAACGGGCAGGACGACCATTCTCATCATTCTTGTGCTCCTGGGTTGCGCACGAACTCGAGGACGCGCGCGTAAGTGGTGATCTCGACCTCCGGCTTCGACCCGGCGTAGTCGAGGAACTCCTCGATCGCGGCGCGGCGGTCGTTCTCCGCCGGCGTGCCCGCGGCGTTCTGGTTCCACGACGCGACGTAGTAGTCGGTGTGGGCGCCGAAGAGGAACGGCGAGCGGTTGCCGGCGAGGCGCTGGTCGAGCGTGTACTTCAGCGTCGCGACGAACTCGGCCTTGGTCATGGCGAAGCCGCCGACCGACGTGCTCGCCCACAGGTTGTAGTCGAAGCCGGTGATGAGGCCGCCGTTCACGTCGAACCAGCTCTGGCGCTGCTTGAGCTCGGCGCGCAGGCCGGGCTCGACGCCGTACTGCGCGCACTTGTCGTCGGGCGGCACCACGACGGCGTAGACCGGGAGCTCCCACAGGCCCGGGCGCGGATCGATCTCGATGAGGCCTTCGCCCCACTCGACCTGCGTCGTGTGGCCCGGGCTGCGGTTGTCGAGCGTGTACGGCCAGTAGAAGTTGGTGCCGTCCTGGGTCGCGCCGTTGCCGTTGTTGGCGTTGTCGTCCCACTCGTATCCCTCCTCGATCGAGGAGTCGTAACGGAAGCCGACCTGCTTCACCGCGGCGAGCGTGTCGTTGTCGTACTTCAGGAACGGCGTGCGGAAGCCGATGATCTCGTCGGCCGGCACGCCGACCATGTCCTTGATGTACGTGTTGCAGTCGTTCATCTCCTGCAGCCAGCGCGGGAGGCCGACGTTGCGATCGGTGGCGTGGGTGACGGTGTGGTTGCCGATCTCGTGGCCCGCCATGTACGCCGCGCGCCACGCGCTGGCCTGGGCGTACGTGCACGTCAGGAAGAAGCTCGCCTTGCCGCGATCGCGCAGCATGTCGACGGCCCACGTCATGCCGCCGACCTGACCGTTGTCGTCCCAGCCGATCGAGACGAACTGCGGCACCTGCTCCGGCGAGAGCCCGCACGGCGGCTGCTGCGACGCGGGCACGTTGTCGTTGCCCGTCCACGCGCCGAGCCCTTCCGTGCACGTCACCGGCGGGCGACCACCATCGCCGTTGTTGTTGCTGCCACCGCCGTCGCCGGTGTCGGCGTGGTGGCCACCGCCGCAACCGAGGACGAAGAGAAGGGGGACCTGACGCGTGATCGACATGAACCCACAGTGGCGTCCGACCACCTCCGCGCGTGGCTCGTTCCCGTCAGCTTCCGGGACGGATCTGGTCGAAGTGGGAGACCGCTTCAGGCCACGCCCTCGACCGAAAGCGGCCACGGCGGCGAGGCGCGCGTCGTTACCGTCGATCTCGCCGGGCCGCCTCGGGTCCGTCACGGAGGGTCGCATGCTCGCGCGCGTCGTCGTGCTTCTGGGTTTGCTTGCGGGCTGTGGACCGACGCCGCTCGGCGACGGCGACGGCGATGCCGCCGGCTCGGGGTCGGGTGACAGCGGGCCGCCGCCGCCGTCGGGCAGCGTGACCGGCACGGTGTGGGCGCCGGGCAACGCGATCGGCGCCGTGCCCGCGGGCTACGAGATCCCCGTCGCGGGCGCGATGGTGTACTTCGCCGATCAGGGCGCGCCGGCGGCGATCCCCGACGAGGTCTACTGCGATCGTTGCGAGCTCCATCCCACGGTGTTCGTGGCGACCGACGCGAAGGGCCGCTTCGTCGTCGAGAACGTGACGCCGGGCGAGCACCGGCTGGTGATCGAGAAGGCGCAGTTCCGGCTCGAGTCGACGATCACCGTGCCGTCGGAGGCGGGGCTGGAGGTGCCGGCGGCGCAGACCACCTTGCCGTCGGAGCACGACCCGGCGCGCGGCATGTGGACGCCGCGCGTGGCGATCGCGATCGGGGACTCCGACCACATCGAGGACATCTTCGGCAAGATCGGCATGCTCGAGCTCGACGGCGCGGGCCGGGTGCTCGAGGCGAGCTTCGCCGCGACCGACCGCATCGACCTCTACGGCAACCCGATCGATCCGCCGTTCCCGTCGCAGCACGAGGGGACGATCACGACGCTCTTCGGCGACCTCGAGCGCATGAAGCGCTACCACATCATCTTCGTCCCCTGTAACTACGAGTCGAACGTCGCGCCGCTGCAGTCGGCGGCGATGCGCCGCAACATCCAGGACTACGTCGCCGCGGGCGGCAAGCTCTACGTCACGGACTGGTCGGCGGAGTGGATGGACGCGGCCTTCCCGGCGTTCGTGCGCTTCGACGCGCAGCACGACACGACGCCGGAGATGGTGGCCGCCGGCAGCATCTCCCCCGGCGACGGCGACTTCGGACACTTCGCGCTGCACGCGCGCGCCAGCGACCCGGTGCTGAACGAGTGGCTCGACGGACAGAAGGCGCCGCTCGTGATCCCGGCCGGCGGCGAGGAGCTCGACTTCCCGAGCACGTACGCCGAGGGCGTGATCGACGCTGACGACTTCGTCGTCGAGGGCAACTGGACGCTCGTGCGCGAGACGCCGGCGGTGACGATCGGCACCGACGCGAGCGGGATGCCGGTGACCAACACCGCCAGGACGTGGATCTCGGGCGACTACATGGGCGCGTACTACCCGCACACCGTCACGTTCGAGCCGAGCTGCGGCCGCGTCCTCTACTCGACCTATCACACCGCCCAGAAGACCCACGCCTGGCTGGTCCCGCAGGAGCGCGTGCTCCTTCACCTGATCATGGAGATCGGGGTGTGCAACGCGGGGCCGGATATCGACTGACGTCGACTGACCCGGATCGACCCTGCGACGTCTCCATCACGGCAGGGCAAGGAGCTCGCGATGCGGTTTCTCACGGTGCTTCCACTTCTCCTGGCGGCGTGCGCCGCCGGCGGCAACAAGGCCGACGACGACGGCGGCGGCAGCGGCGCCGTGTGCACCGACGGCCTCGGCCCGTGGACCGGCAACGACAACGTCGCGCCGTCGGCGAACCCGCCGTGCGGGCTCCAGCCGGCTCAGGTGCCGCAGTTCGTCGCGCTCGGGTTCGACGACAACGCGTACTCCGGGCTCGCGGGCAGCGGCGGCACCGGCGGGATGACGTGGGCGACCGACATGGCGCGCAACCGCACCAACGCCGACGGCTCGCCGGTCCACCTGTCGTTCTACATGACGTCGGTCTACGCCGACACCTGGAGCTCCGAGAGCCAGACCTTCGTGAAGCGCGCATGGCGGCAGGCGCTCGTCGATGGTCACGAGATCGGCAACCACACGCGCGCCCACGGGCACGGCGGCGCGTTCTCCGTGGCGCAGTGGCGCACCGAGATGCAGGCCTGCATCGACACGATGGCCCGGCCGTTCGATCCCGACGAGCCGAACCTGTCGCCGGACAGCTCGAAGGGCATCGGCGCGAGCCCGGCCGACATCGTCGGGTTCCGCACGCCGTTCCTCGAGTACAACGACGCGACGCTGCAGGCCGCGAAGGAGCTCGGCTTCCGCTACGACTGCAGCATCGAGGACGGCTACCAGTGGGAGCAGGACGGCTCCGACTACCTGTGGCCGTACACGCTCGACAGCGGGAGCCCGGGCCACGAGGTGCTCGTCGGCTGGGGCAGCCGCCAGCCGATCAACCCGCGCCCGGGGCTGTGGGAGCTGCCGGTGCATCCCGTGATCGTGCCGCCCGACGACAAGTGTGCGCAGTACGGGGTCGCGCCGGGGCTGCGCGCGCGGCTGCAGCAGCGGCAGAGCTGGTTCGACGTGCAGGGCGGGAAGATCACCGGCTTCGACTACAACCTGTGGGTCAGCTTCGCCATGACCAAGGCGGAGTTCCTGGCGACGCTCAAGTACACGCTCGACCAGCGCCTCGCCGGCAACCGCGCGCCGTTCATGTTCGGCGCGCACACCGACTACTACTCGAGCAAGTACACCGCCGTGCCGAACGCGACGCTCGCCGAGCGGCAGCAGGCGATCGAGGAGTTCATCGACTACGCGCGGACGAAGCCGATGGTTCGGGTGACGTCGAACAAGGAGATCCTGGAATGGGTCCGCAACCCGGTTCCGCTGTAGCGGGCGTCGCGCTGTCGCTCGTGGCGCTGGCCGCGGCCTGCGGGCCGAGCGAGCGCCCCGGCGACGGTGACGGCGATGGCGGCGACGGCGACGGCGACGCGCGCGCGGTCGATGCGCCGGGTGGCGGCGGCGACGGCGGCGAGGTGCCGATCGACGACTGCAACGCGCTGCGCGCGACCATCCGCGACTTCCAGCCGAGCACGCACGCCGATTTCCAGCCGCCGAGCGAATCCGACGTCGCGTACCCGGGCCTGGTGCGACCGATGCTCGGCGCCGACGGCAAGCCGGTGTACGCGCCCGCCGGGGCGACGCCCCACACCGCAGGGCCGGCGCAGTTCGCGCAGTGGTACAACGACACGGCGGGCGTGAACCTGCCGTTCTCGATGGTGCTGGCGTTGACCGAGACGTCGCCCGGGCGGTTCACCTACTCCTCGTCGGCGTTCTTCCCGCTCGACGGCATGGGCTACGGGAACTCGGGGATCGGCGAGGACGGGCTGTCGCACAACTTCCACTTCACGACCGAGATCCACACGACGTTCAAGTACCGCGGCGGCGAGGTCTTCAACTTCAACGGCGACGACGATCTGTGGCTGTTCATCAACGAACGGCTCGCGATCGACCTCGGCGGCCTGCACCCGTCCTTGCCGGGCAGCGTGAACCTCGACCAGATGGCCTCGGCGCTCGGCCTGGAGACCGGGCAGACGTACCGCATGGACATCTTCCACGCCGAGCGCCACACCGACGCCTCGAACTTCCACGTCGAGACGACGATCGACTGCTTCATCGTTCCGTAGGAGGACACGCCATGGCTCGCTTCCTCACCATCCCGCGCGGCGCGTTCGCGTTCGCGTTCGCGTGCGCGCTCGCTGCGGCGGCCTGCTCGAGCGGAGGCGCCGGCGGCGGCGACGACGACGACGACGACGATGTCGGCCCGGCCGACGCGGCGGTGGCGGCGTGCGAGCCGACGAGCGCCGGCGGCTTCACGTACGAGAAGATCGCGACGTGGGCGGACGACGCCAAGGGCGCCTACTCGCTGATCCACGACGACATGTGCGGGGCGCAGCTCTTCGGCATCCAGGACCTGGCGGTGCCGGCGCTCGACGAGGCCGGGGTGAAGGCCGGGCTCGCGCCGATCGCCGGCGAGTGTCAGGACAACCAGGCCTGGAACATCGTGATCGACGCCGAGCAGCGCGGCCACGAGATCGTCAGCCACTCGTACACGCACGTGAACATCACGCCGGAGAACGCGCAGCACGAGGTCGCCGACGCCAAGGCGATGTTCGACGCGAACATCGCCAGGCCGATCTCGTTCTTCGTGTACCCGTACGACTACTTCACGACGCAGACGATCGCGGCGGTGGGCGCGGCCGGGCACATCGGCGCGCGCGCCGGCAACCGCGACGACAACGACGGCTTCGAGAACCCGCCGATCAACACGGCCGAGCCGGTGAAGGACCTCGAGGCCGAGTTCGACGTGTGGCCGCGCAGCTACTCGAAGTACGCGCTCTTCTTCCCCGACGACACGCTGACGGTGCACGCGTACAACGCGATCGAGCGGGGCGGCTGGGCCCTGCGCGAGTTCCACAGCGTGATGCCCGACGGCGCCGACCCGAGCCAGCACGGCTTCGGGCCGATCGAGGTGACGCCGTACAAGCGGCACCTCGCGTTCCTGCGCGACGCATGGGACAAGGGCGTCCTGTGGACGGCGCCGCCGTCGGCCGTGGTGCGCTACCGCCACGCGCGCACCGCGTGCAAGGCGAGCGTGAGCGCCGACATGATCACGTTCGACACCACGAACCCGGACTGCGAGAAGTACGCGACGCCGATCAGCGTGATCGTGGAGACGACGAACGACGTGCCGCGCGTCGACGGCAGCCAGATGGGCGGCACCGTCCTGTCGCGCAAGCTCGGCCCGCGCCGCTTCAGCATCACCGCCGATCCGACGAAGGGTCCGGTCGCGCTGACCGGCTGCTCGAACCCCGGCTTCGAGATCGATCCGACGCGCGAGCTCGCGCCGCGCCCGATGCCGGCGGGCTCGGTGTGCGAGATCGAGACGGTCGCGGGCAGCGGCGCGTCGGGGCGCATGGACGATCTCGAGCGCGCGCCCGAGCAGCTGCAGGTGCTGCCCAATCCCTCGCAGGCCGACGGCCGCACCGGCAGCTGGTCGTGGTACCCGCAGGCCGCGAGCGTCGAGATCACGGCGGAGGGCGCCGGCAACAAGGCGCTCCGCTATCGCGGCGCGGGCCTCGCCGCGTGGACCGGCGTCACCCTCGCCTTCCTCGGCGGCAACGGCGCGGGCACCTGCTACGACGCGGCGTCGTACACCGGCATCCGCTTCCGCATCCGCGGCAACGTGACCGCGACCGACGATCTGAACGGCAAGGTGATCGTCTCGCTGGTCACCGCCGAGACGCAGTCCCGCGACTTCGGCGGCGACCTGAACGGCACCGGCGGCCACTTCAACAAGGTCATCCCGATCACCTCCGCCTGGACCACCATCTCGATCCCCTTCGCCGACCTCGACCGCCCCACCTGGGGCGCCACCACGACCCTCACCTCCGTCGCCCGGAACAAGCTCCAGGCCATCGACTGGGGCATCACCAACATGGCCTCCACCTTCGACATCTACCTCGACGACATCGCCCTTTACTGAGAGGGGACACGCTCCCCCTTCCCAACCCTTCGCAATCACTCGCAAATCAAGACCACTTGCGTCGCTAAAAGCGGGGACACGCTCCCATACCGCAACGATTCGTAATCTTTCACCAATCAAGACCAGTTGCGTCGCTTCAAAGTCGAGAATGCTCCACGTCTCGGGTGTCGCGACGCAACTGGCTCCAATTAGCAAGGGATTCTCGATGGTTGAGAGGGGGGAGCGTGTCCCTCTTCTTGGCGACGCAAGTGGTTACAATTCGCGAACGATCTTCGAACGTTGAGAGGGGGGAGCGTGTCCCCTCAGCGGATGTCCCCTCAGCGGAGGGCGACGTCGGCGACGGTGCCGGCGCAGAGGAGGAGGATGAAGGAGACGGTGACCAGGGCGGTGACGCGCATGGGGACGGGCGCGTCGCGGAGCTCCATGAAGATGAGGGCGACGATCGAGGCTTTTGCGGCGGCGATCGCGAGGGCGAGCGCCGTGCCGGCGGTGCCCGAGAGGAGCTGCGCGAGGAGGAAGCTCGCGCCGGTCAGGACGAGGAGGCCGATGATGGCGAGGATGATGGGGCGGCCGCTGTGGTGCGCGTGCTCGGTCATGGTCAAGCCGAGAGGTAGAGGAGGGGCCAGAGGAAGATCCACACGACGTCGACGAGGTGCCAGTACAGGCCACCGAGCTCGAGGAGCGTGGGCCGGGCCGCGTTGACGCGGCGGCGCCGGACGCCGATCGCGATCACGCCGATGATGGCGAGCCCCGCGATCACGTGGAGCGCGTGCAGGCCGGTCATCGCGTAGTAGAGCGTGAAGAACATCCGCGCGCCGCCGGAGGTGAGCTCTTCGTTCGCGTACGCGACCCCGGGCGCGAAGCCCTCGCTCAGATGGTGCGCGTACTCGTACGCCTTGAGGCCGAGGAACGTGAGCCCGAGGAGCACGGTCGCGCCGAGCGACAGGAGCGCGGCGCGCGCGCGATCGCGACGGACCATGTGCACGGCCCAGGCGACGAAGAAGCTCGAGACGAGCAGGACGATCGTGTTGACCGTCCCGACCCACACCTCGTTGTGGGCCGCGGCCTCGTGGAACGCGGCCGCGTGCTCGGTGCGCTGCGCCGCGTAGAGCGCGAACAGGCCGGCGAAGAGGAGCGTCTCGCTGCCGAGGAAGACCCAGACGCCGAGGTGCAGCGCCTGATCGCGCGACGCGTGGTCGCGGTACGGACCGGTGTCACCCGCGACGGACATGATCGCGCTCCGGCTCGTCGTGGTGGTACTCGTACGGCCCCCGCGTCCAGCGCGGCTCGCCGACGAAGTTGTGGGTCGGTGGCGGCGACGGGACGCGCCACTCGAACGAACGCGAGCCCCACGGATTGTCGCCCACCCGGCGGCCACGGACCGCCGCCGCCACCAGATACCCGACGGTGAAGAGGAGGCCCAGCGCGAGCACGCTGGCGCCCGCGGTCGACAGCACGTTCAGCCACTGGAAGTGCTCCGGGTAGCTGTAGTAGCGGCGCGGCATGCCGGCGTTGCCGAGCAGGAACTGCGGCATGAACGTGAAGAAGAAGCCGAGCGTCACCATCATCGACGAGACGAGGCCCCAGCGCTCCGAGTACGTCCGGCCCGTGATCTTCGGGAACCAGTAGTGCAGCGCGGCGAGGAAGCCGATCAGCGTGCCGCCCACCATGATGAAGTGGAAGTGCGCGACGACGAAGTACGTGTCGTGCCAGTGCACGTCGAGCGACGCGGTCGCCACCGCCACCCCCGACATGCCCCCGAACACGAACAGGAACGCGAAGCCGAAGAAGTAGAGCATCGGCGTGTTGAGCGCGATGCGCCCGCGGTAGAGCGTCGCCGTCCAGGTGAACACCTTCACCGCCGAGAAGATGGCGACGAACATCGACAGGATGCCGAAGAGGCCGGCGTCGAACGCCGACATCCCGGATACGAACATGTGGTGCCCCCACGTGAGGAAGCCGATCACCGCGATCCCCAGCGAGGAGTACGCGAGCGCGCGATACGAGACCGGCGGGTTGTGCGCGTGCGTGCACACGACCTCGCTGATCACGCCCAGGGTGGGCAGGATCATGATGTAGACGGCCGGGTGCGAGTAGAACCAGAAGAGGTGCTGGAACAGCACCGGGTCGCCGCCGGCGGCCGGATCGAACAGCTGGAGCCCCCACAGGTGATCGATGCCGACCAGCGCGATCGACAGGCCCAGCACCGGCGTCGCCAGCACCTGGATGATCGAGGTCGCGTAGATCGCCCAGACGAACAGGGGCATCCGGTGCCACGTGACGCCGTCGGCGCGCAGCGTGTGCACCGTGACGATGAAGTTGATGCCCGTGATGATCGTCGAGATGCCGAGGATGAAGATGCCGAGCACGACGAGCCCGACCTCGCCGGTCGTGGTCGTACTGTACGGCGCGTAGAAGGTCCAGCCGGTGTCGACGCCGCCGGCGAGCAGCGCCCAGAGCGTCACCGCCGACCCGAGCACGTAGATCCAGAAGCTGGCCAGGTTGAGGCGCGGGAACGCGACGTCGCGCGCGCCGATCATGATCGGCAGGAAGAAGTTGCCGAACACCGCCGGGATCGACGGGATCATGAACAGCCAGACCATGACCACGCCGTGGTGCGTGAACATCTGGTTGTACGTCTCCGCGTCCATGATCGTCCGCTCGGGCGTGAGCAGCTCGAGCCGCAAGAGCAGCGCGAAGATCCCGCCGACGAGCAGCGACAGCGTGACCCCGACGAAGAACATGACGCCGATGCGCTTGTGATCCTTTGTCAGGAGCCAGGAGCTCACGCTCCGCCCATCGCGCCAGAAGTCGACGTGGGCCGTCATGGCGGTGTCCCTTCTCCCAGCGACCGCACGTACTCGACGATCGCCGCGGTGTCGGGCGCCGGCAGGACGCCCATGTACGACGGCATGATCGGCGCGAACCCCTCGTGCAGGCGGCGCGCCGGCTCCATCATCGACTCGGTGATGTAGGCCTCGTCGACGACGACCGACCCGCCGCCGGCGAGCGGCACGCGCGAGCCGTAGAGGCCGGCGAACGTCGGCCCGAGGTGCGGCGTACCGTCGACCGTGTGGCACCGGAAGCAGCCGGCCTCGGCGGCGACGCGCTGGCCGCGGGCGGCGAGGTCGACGACGTCGGCGCGGCGCTCGGACCACGCCGCGAACTCGTCGGGCGGCAGCGCGATCACGCGCGCGCGCATCCGCGAGTGCGACAGCCCGCAGTACTCGGTGCAGTACGCGTCGTACACGCCGGGACGCTCGACCTCGAACCACATGCGCGTCATGCGTCCGGGCACCACGTCGTGCTTCACCCGGAACGCCGGCACGAAGAAGCTGTGGATCACGTCGCGCGACGTCATGAGCAGCTCGACCGGCTGACCGACCGGCACGTACAGGTCCCCGTTGGTCGCCGTCCCGTCGGGGTACGCGAAGCTCCACATCCACTGCTTGCCGACCACGTAGATCGGCATGGCGTCGGGCGGCGTCCGGCGCAGGTGCACGTACTGCCGGAAGCCGATCACCCCGAAGAGCACGAACAGCCCCAGGAGCCCGGCGACCACGATGATCTCGAGCGCGAACGGCACGTGCGCACGGCGCCCGCCGAGCGCGCGCTCCGCCTTGCCCTGCTCCACGCTGTGCCCGTAGCGCACGAGGAAGAGCGCGACGGCCACGGTGATGCCGACGGCCCCGAGGACCGAGATCGTGATGACGACGTAGTGGAGCGTGTCGAGCTCGCGCGCGACCGTCGAGGCCTGCGGCGGCAGCGCGAGCAGCACGCGCAACATCTCGTTCATGACCGCCTCCTGCGCTCGCGCAGCGCGAGCGAGACGAGCGTGGCGGCGAGCGCGACGAAGATGAGGCTCGCGCCGAGCTGGATCGCGCGCTGGATGCGCGCGCGTCGCGCCGACGCCGCCGGGTCGAACCGGAAGCAGCGGAGCACGGCCTCGGCCGCCGATCCGACCACGCGCCCGGCTGCGGCGTCGTCG
>JAIOII010001096.1 GCA_019912685.1 Kofleriaceae bacterium | reverse complement strand
GTCGTCGACGAGGCGGCCGCGCGTTCGCTCGACGAGTGGCGGCGCCGGCCCGAGGTCGCCGCCGTCCTCGAGCGCACGCGGACGATGAACCTGCTCGTCATCTCGGTCGACGCGCTGCGCGCCGACCAGCTCGCGCGCGGCGCCGCCGGTCGCGCCGACTTCCCGCACCTCGCGGCGCTCCTCGATCGCTCGGTCTGGTTCGAGCACGGCTTCGCCCCCGGCGCCGGCACCGACATCTCGCTGACGACGTTCGTGACCGGCCGCTGGAACCCGTTCCAGTCGATCGCGACGACCTTGCCCGAGGCCCTCGCCGCGCGCGGGCGCCTGACTCACGCGATCCTGCCGCGCGAGGTCCTGCGCTACGTCCCCGAGCCGTTGCTCACGCGCGGGCAGGCCTCGGTCGATCGCGTCGTCACCGACAGCGGCAAGCGCGACGTCGGCGACCGCATCACCGCCGGCGAGACCACGGACCGGGCGCTCGCGTTCCTCGACCGCGCGGGCGGCAACCGCTTCGCCCTGTGGACGCACTACTTCGACGTGCACGAGCACCTGCAGCTGAAGAAGCCGTATCGCGAGCTGCTGGCGATCGTCGACGCCGAGGTCGGCCGCCTCGTGACCGAGCTCGAGCGCCGCGGCCTCGCCGACGAGACCATCGTCGTGCTCTTCAGCGATCACGGCGAGAGCCTGCGCGAGGATCCGCGCCTGCCCGACAACCACGGCCTCGTCGTCTACCAGGCCCTCGTGCACGTCCCGATCGCCGTGCACGTCCCGGGCGTGCCGGCGCGCGTCGATCCGGCGCCGGTGTCGCTCGTCGATCTCGCGCCGACCGTGCTCGCGCTCCTCGGCGCGCCCGCCGCGATGAGCCCGCTCGACGGCGTCGAGCTCGTGCCCGAGCTGCTCGCCGCGCCCGCGGAGCTCCGCCGCCGCGATCGCGCGCTGGTGATGAACGAGCAGGATCAGTGGGCGGTCGTGGTGTGGCCGCTCAAGCTGCTCGTGCGGCCCAAGGACGATCTCACCGAGCTCTACGATCTCAGCGCCGATCCGACGGAGAAGCGCGACCTTTCGGGCGCGCGGCCCGACGACGTCAAGGCGCTGCGGGCTCGCTACGGCGAGTTCCCGGCGGTGCCGATGGACCGGACGCAGAAAGGACGGCGGTGGCGAGAAGCACGAGCGCAGCCACCCCCGACGCCGCGCTGAGCAGGAGCAGGAGCGGCGACAGCCAGCCGGTCCACAGCGGGACGATCGGACACACGGCCTCGCCCCAGAGGAGCGGCGCGCCGCCGCACGCGACCAGCACCGCGAGCGTGCCGACCGCCGGCACGGCGAGCTGCGCGACGAGCGCGCGCGTCCAGGCGCCCCCGTCGTCGCGCACCGCGAGGAGGAGCGACACGGCGAGGACGGCGAGCCTCGGGGCGAACGCCTGCGCGATGTCGAGCCCCTTGGGCTTGTAGATCATCGGCGTCGAGAGCGTCGGCGCGCGCTCGAGCAGCACGAGGGCGAGCATCGCGACGGCCCACCACCAAGGCAGCGCGGCGAGGAGGCGCCAGCCGCGGCGGCGTCGGACCGCCCACGCCGTCGCGGCGGCGGCGAGCGCGA